>NZ_JAUBPI010000091.1:0-26050 GCF_036700645.1 Microcoleus sp. S36b_A4
TTTTGGTAAAAATTGTAATCTCACACTTTTTTCATTATAACCGATAACTAATCAACTTATTTATTTTTCATTCCTAATCTCGATAGCACAATTCTCGCATCCGATTTGCTGACAGCGGCAGTCCCAATTCTACCAGCGTTTGTAAATACTCGTCAGGCGTTTTTGGCGGATTTTTGAGCCTGATTCTTTGTTTCTCGGCTGCTTTGCATACTGTTTGCCAGTTGAGGTCAAGCAAGTCTAAAATAAAATCATCTGGATGCTGCGCTAAAATGTCGTAAGGTGCAAGAGCTTCTTCAGGAAAATCTCTGAGATTGAAAGTAATAATAAACTTAGAACGAGAGTGAATTGCAGCAGCTAGGACATGACGATCGCCCGGATCGGGAAGTTCTAACTCTTGTATAATTGTCTCATAGCCTTGCACCAAGCAATTTTCAACACTTGCATTCATTAATCTTTTGGTTCGAGCAAGCTGTTCAAATCTTATATCGGGACGGTTTATAAGTACATTTCTCATCCACTCGTCGTGAATTTCTTCAGTCCAACGTGCCTCAACTATGTCGGTAGTTGCCAACTCTACAAATAAGTCACGAAGAGATGCCGAATACAAAACATTAGCATCATAAACAACAGTTAAAATTGCCATGTTTTAAGGGTACAAACCGAGTGCTTCTGATTCATCTACAAGCATATCCATAATTTTACTACTTTCTTCGTAACTTTGTTTTTTATAGTCCATTAAATCTTCGTAACGTATCCTGCGACTGTTCCTGACTGTCTTGTAAGGGATTTTTCCCGCATCCAGCAACTCCCGCATATATTTATCTGAAACTCCCAGAATGTCTGCTGCTTGATAAATATGAAGTTCTTTAGTAATGGGAGTTAGCTTGACAGTATTGCCGCTGCTTGTTTGTTGCAAAATTGCTAACAGCAGTGGCAATGCTGCTGCAGGTATGTCAATTGTCTTTCCCTCTTTTTCGTTTAATATCAATTTGAGGGATTCGCCAGACGGATGATTTTGCAAGTGCGATTCTAAAGCGCGGCTACTGGTTTTGGCAACCGCTGCTTCTGCTGCTGTGGGCAAAGCAGGTGCTGAGTCGGGATCTCCGGTGAATGTCATGTTAATTTAGGGGTGAGAATAACAGGCAATCAATTATAATTGTAGCAATTTCAGAATGCGATCGCCAAAATCGAGCAAGGAGGTTAACCTGTGGCATACAGCGACTTTACAACTTTAGCGAAAGTTAGAGAATCTTTTAATTTAACCGTAGAAGAACCTTTAGATTTGTTTAGTGATATCCCAGAGGTACAGCCAAGTTCCTATTTGCAAACTACTTTAACTGAAAACCTGTCTTTAGCTACTGCAATTAATACAGAAAAGGCTCGCGCTGAATTAATTATTGCTCCAATATTATTGGAAGTCAGGCGGCAATTTAATTTTCAAGTTGGTTTTTTCTCTGGTTCAGAATTCAATGTAGATGTAGAAGCGGGCTTAAACGGGTATTGCGATTATATTCTCACTGCATCGAAGGATTCCTATGAAATTCGCGCCCCCGTAATTACTCTCACAGAGGCTAAGAATGAAAGTATTAAATCCGGTTTAGGCCCGTGTATTGCAGAAATGGTAGCCGCCCAATTATTTAATCAGCGCAGCGGAGAGCAAATTGAAAGCATTTATGGGGCTGTTACTACGGGTATTGATTGGAAGTTTCTTAAATTGAGTAACAGCACAATTTTCATTGACAAGCGAGACTTTTTTATTAATGAAATTAGTCGGATTTTGGGCATTTTAACAATGCCGTTTCAAGGCTTTTATTCTATGAATCGCACTTGATGCAGCCAGCAAAATAACAGATACTAGGATTAGGGACACAACATTGCTGTGTCCCTACTGCAAAATGAATTTATTGCTTCAGGCGATTAATTTCGACAGCACATTAGACAACTTAGCACCGAGATTTTCAACAGCGTCCTGCTGTTTGGGAT
This sequence comes from Microcoleus sp. S36b_A4, assembly GCF_036700645.1. Lineage (NCBI taxonomy): Bacteria > Bacillati > Cyanobacteriota > Cyanophyceae > Oscillatoriales > Microcoleaceae > Microcoleus > Microcoleus sp. S36b_A4. Next base: position 1,984 of record NZ_JAUBPI010000091.1, read on the forward strand.
CTTTCATCGTACCGTCAGTATTAAATGCTTCAAAAGCTTGGGGAATTGCTTTCTGATCGGGGAGTACCAATACGTTAATATTCCCCAGGATCGATCGCAAATGCACCAATCCCCGCAAACCGCCCATTCCGCCTGGGGAAGCACTCATAATTACCGCTACTTTGCCAGTAAATGCCACCAATCCCGGTTCACCAGGTGCTGGGCGCGATACCCAATCGATCGCATTTTTCAACACAGGCGTAATTGAACTGTTATACTCAGGGGAAGCTATCAAAAACCCGTCATGCGCTACCATCAATTCCTTCAATTGGCGAGCATTTTCTGGCATTCCCTCTTTTGCTTCTAAATCTTCGTCAAATAGCGGCAGCGGCAAATCGCGCAAATCTACATAAGTAACTTCTGCGCCCGCCGCACTAGCCCCAGCCGCCGCAACTTTTACCAGCAGTTTGTTATATGATCCTTCGCGGGTACTCCCGGCAAATGCCAGTATTTTTGGTCGGTTTGTCATTGATTTTTTTCCTGCTTATTGTTTTTGCGTATAATTGTACTATTTCGAGTGATTCCAAACAAAGTCAGCAATGGGTCTATCTGCCGACAAAACAGGATTGTCACTGGAATTGAGTAAAACAGATCGCATTTTTACATTCCCGACTCCTAAACGCCTCTCGACGCGACTGGGAATGCCGTAACCGTAAATAATGTGTCCTTTCCCCGCCAACACCACAACTTGATAGTCGGGGTTGGCTTTGACAAATTCAGCTATTTTTTCCGCCATAGTTTCGTCCCACAAAACTTGGGCTTGCAAAAATCTTTCAAAAGCCGTACTATTTCCCTGTGCTGCCTTTTGGTGTTGCTGGTAAACTTCTAGCAGCAGTTGCCGATATTCGGCGTTGTCGGTGCGAATTTCGGATATTGGGGGAATGTGCTTTTTTTCCTCGGCTGTGAGGCTTTCTAAACCTTGAGTGGCAACTTTTCTCGTTACTTCGGATGGTGTATTTAAGGCGAGGACGGGTAGTTGATTTTCTTTGGCAAACCGCAAAATGGGGGCGTAAGATTCCCAGGGAAAGCGCCATCTGCGATCGTACTCTGTTTGCTCGACTAATTGCTCTTCAGTCAGTTTACCTGCTAAGTAGTTGTCGATCGCACTTTGAAAGGGACGCTGAAACATTTCCATTGCGATCGCAATTTTCCGATTTTGTCGCTGCATTTCTCGGATAATCGCCAGTTGAGCTTGGTGATCTTCCGCGCTATCGTGGGTTTCACCCAGATACACGACTTTTGCCTTCACCAACTGTTGCAGAATCTCTTGGTTAGTGTAAGTCTGCCCAGGTTGAGGGTTCGCCGTCGTTGGAGCAGCCGCTACACTGCTACACAGCAGAAAGATACTGAGCGATAAGGCGCACAGTTTGATGAGTTTGGTTGTTTTCATACACACATTATGCCGTTTCTCGCAGCAGCAAGCACAGCCGAACTCTACTATTTTAGCTGAGCAGCTAGAAAGCTCAATGCTTAATTTAAATTCATAATTATCCGCAGTTACTTCTAAAAATGTAAAGTTTAGTTGCAGGTACTTGCGCTTCTAAAAGAAGGTGCTAAATTAATAATATGAAGCGAACAAAAAGCTTCTCTGACAGATACAACCTCTAGATACCACAGCGAAGTTCACAATAGAATCTAAGGAGTAAAAACGCTGTTTAATCTCACATCTGTCTCATCAAAAAACAATAGCAGCACCCACCAACAAAGCTGATACTTCCTCAACTAATTAGAGGGGAGCAATGCAACTGAATCCGAGGATTATTGCAACTCCACATCGAAGTTGAAAAAAGAGGAAATCACTCGGTACATATGGCTGGGTGCTGTTGTTGTTAAAAGAGATTTTCGGTTGATGATGTTTTCTCAGTAAAGGCAGAGCCTCTATATATGCGTTACCGGGCAGAGCCTGGTAACGAGCATACAAGGATAAAAACTAGAAAATTACTGGAAAATTGTCTCGTCTTCCTTTCGCCACGCGGGATCGACGATACAAATAAATATTAGGGGCTCTGTGCCACAGTTGTAAATAAACTGCTTGGCGTTTGGGGGAATATAAACTGCATCTCCGGCTTCCACGAATTTATTTTCGTCGTCGATGTGCATTTCTCCAACGCCGCTGAGGATGTAATAAACTTCAGAAGTTGTCAGGGAGTGCAGTGCAGAAGTTTGCCCCACTGGCAAAGTGGCATGGGCTAAACTGTAACGCAAATCCACAGCTTGTTTGTCTGGATGCAATAATTCTCGCAGTTGAGTACCGTCGCCAGCAATAAACTCCTCGCAGGCATTTAGCTTTTGAATTAGCATTCTTTCCCCTCTCCTGAAAATCTCTTTACCACAACTTAAGTTTAATTGAAAGAGCCAGAGATGTTAAGAAATATGTAAAGCGTCGAGCGGATTTTTTAACCGTAAATTCCCGAATGCGATCGATAATCAGGACAGTCGATCGCATCTTCAGATAAAGCTATTGTAGGCTGAACGGGACACTTGAGGTGGTAGTCACCGGTGAAAAATACGCAGTTAGCACAAGGGATTTGGTGCATCCGCTGAGCTCGACGCAGGGAGTCGGTGACTGTACGCCCGACACTCAAACACAACAAAAAAACTAAGCCCCAAGCGGACACAAAACACAGCGGGACTAAAATAGGCTGTATTGCCTTAAGCAAAAAGTAAAGCATAGCAAGAAAATTTAGCGGTATAAGCCACACATACATTACAGTAGTGGAATTGCCGATCGATCGACCCAAAAGTTTAGAATCCTTTACAGCTCGATCGAGAAACCGGGCAATTATGGCATGATAAGGAGCAGTCCTTAAATAAATTTAGAGGAAATCAGTTATGACTCTGCGATTAGGCGATACAGTTCCCAACTTTACTCAAGCTTCGTCTGAAGGGGAAATCAATTTCTACGACTGGGCTGGCGATAGCTGGGTCGTGTTGTTTTCCCACCCGAAAGACTATACTCCAGTGTGCACCACAGAACTCGGTGCAGTGGCCCGTCTAAAGTCTGAATTTGAAAAGCGGGGCGTCAAAACCATTGCCCTCAGCGTCGATGATGTGGATTCTCACATGGGCTGGATTAAAGATATTGAGGAAACTCAAAATGTCACCCTCAATTATCCGATTTTAGCAGATGGCGATCGTAAAGTATCCGACATTTACGACATGATCCATCCCAACTCGCTGAACAACTTAACAATCCGCACAGTTTTTGTGATTGATCCGGAAAAGAAATTGCGTTTGAGCATTACTTATCCGGCGAGCACGGGTCGGAATTTTAATGAAATTTTGCGAGTAATTGATTCCTTGCAACTTACAGACAAATACAGCGTTGCGACTCCGGTTGATTGGAAAGACGGCGACGATTGCGTCATCGTACCTTCGATTACCGACCCGAAAGAGTTGGAAGAGAAATTTCCTAAAGGTTATACGCCGATTAAGCCTTATTTGCGGATGACTCCTCAGCCGAATAAATAGGTTTAACATTCCTGGACGCAGAACCTAATTATGTAAGGTGCCCGCAGAGCACCTTACCTCTATAATTCGCGCGTCATATCAAATCCGTTGACCTCGGAATTATTATCTCTCTCTTCTCTTTCTCTGTGTCCTCTGTGCCCTCTGCGGTTTAATCATTCCGATAAACCGGAATTGATCCCACACCAGCTTATAGTTAGGACTTGAGTCCTTAATCCGGATTTTTGAGGACTAAAGTCCTAACTACAAACAAAGAAATTGTGCAATTTTGTCTGAACAATTTAAAGTGGAGGAAAGGCTAAATGCTGTCATCAACAATTGTGTTGCGAATACCGCCCAAATTGCAAATGACAGAAGACGAGTTTTTCGAGTTCTGTCAAATCAATAGTGAATTACGCATTGAACGCAACAAATCGGGAGAATTGCTAATTATGCCCCCTACTGGTGGAACAACAGGAAATCGCAGCGGTAGCGTTTTTGGAGAGTTGTATATTTGGGCTCGCCAAGATGGAACAGGTATGTGTTTTGACTCCAGTACGGGATTTAAGCTTTCAATGGGTGACAGGTCTCCAGATGCCTCGTGGATTAAACTGGAACGGTGGAATACTTTGTCACCAGAACAGCAAGATAAATTCCCACCTATTTGCCCTGATTTTGTAGTAGAACTCAGGTCTGCTTCTGACAATCTCAAGCCATTGCAAGAAAAAATGCAAGAATATATGAGAGAACCCGGAGTGCAGTTAGGCTGGTTAATTGACCGCAAAAATCGCCGCGTTTATATTTACCGTCCTGGTTTGCCAGAGGAATGTTTGGAGAATCCGGCTACCGTTAGCGGCGACCCCGTTTTGCCGGGATTTGTACTCAATATGAGCAAGATTTGGTAAGCTTAGTATAGGAGCAACGATCGAGGAAATCAATTATGTTGACATCAACAATCGTGTTGCGAATACCACCAGAATTGCAAATGACAGATGACCAGTTTTTCGAGTTCTGTCAAATCAATAGTGAGTTACGAATTGAACGCAACAAATCGGGAGAATTGCTAATTATGCCTCCTACTGGTTCGGAGACGGGAAACCGAGAAGGTAATATATTTGGGCCACTGTGGGTTTGGGCAGAACAAAATGGTACTGGTTTAGCGTTTACTTCGAGTACAGGATTTACTCTGTCAACAGGTGCCCAAAAGTCGCCGGATGCTGCTTGGATAAAATTGGCAAGATGGAATGCTTTGTCACTAGAACAAAAGCAAAAATTTGCCCCGATTTGCCCGGATTTTGTAGTAGAACTCAGGTCGGCTTCTGACAATCTCAAGCCATTGCAAGAAAAAATGCAAGAATATATGAGAGAACCAGGAGTGCAGTTAGGCTGGTTAATTGACCGCAAAAATCGCCGAGTTTATATTTACCGTCCTGGTTTACCAGAGGAATGTTTAGAGAATCCGGCTACAGTTAGCGGCGACCCCGTTTTGCCGGGATTCGTACTCAATATGAGCAAGATTTGGTAAAAGTGGTAGCAATAAATATCAACTTCTTGTAAAAATTAATAATAGGATGTAAACACGCAAAAAATATGGATATTAAAAACGGCTTTGTAGGCACAATCGGTAACACACCACTAATTCGCTTAAACAGCTTCAGCGATGAAACAGGCTGCGAAATTCTCGGTAAAGCAGAGTTTCTCAATCCCGGCGGTTCCGTTAAAGATAGGGCCGCTTTATACATCATCAAAGACGCAGAAGAAAAAGGCTTGCTGAAACCGGGCGGCACCGTTGTTGAAGGCACTGCGGGCAATACTGGCATCGGTTTGGCTCACATTTGCAACGCTAAAGGTTACAAATGTATGATTGTGATTCCCGATAACCAATCTCAAGAAAAAATCGATGCTTTGAAAACCTTGGGCGCTGAAGTTCGGACTGTTCCCGCGGTTCCTTACAAAGACCCGAATAATTATGTCAAATTGTCGGGCAGATTGGCTGCGGAAATGGAGAATGCAGTCTGGGCAAATCAGTTTGATAATTTAGCCAATCGCCGAGCTCATTACGAGACAACGGGCCCGGAAATTTGGGAACAAACAGACGGTAAAATTGATGCTTGGGTAACAGCTACTGGTACCGGCGGCACTTTTGCTGGTGTAGGAATGTTTTTGAAAGAAAAAAATTCTGCTGTGAGAATTGTGTTGGCAGACCCGATGGGCAGCGGGCTTTACAGTTATTTCAAAACTGGGGAAATTAAGACTGAAGGTAGTTCGATTACTGAGGGAATTGGCACCACTCGCGTCACTGCAAATATGGAGAATGCCCCGGTAGACGACGCCATTCAAATTGACGATACTGAAGCTGTCCGCGTGATTTACCAACTGCTGAGGAAAGAAGGGCTGTTTATGGGCGGTTCTGTGGGGATTAATGTGGGGGCGGCTGTGGCTTTGGCGAAGCAAATGGGGCCTGGACATACGATTGTTACGGTACTCTGCGACGGCGGGGCTCGGTATCAGTCGCGTTTGTTCGATCGACAATGGTTGGCTTCCAAAGGTTTGTCACCAGATTAACCGTAGGGTGCGCTGCGGCGCACCTTAAAATCTGGACATATATAAAATCTGGGCATAAAATTTGGGCATATATGCGCGCACCTATTGCCATGATAAAAAAATAGCATATATGTAGCAGAGTGTCAAGTAAAAAATATGAAAATCAAAGAATCTTCTAGGCAAGTTCTTGTTTGCCAAAACCGCACTTGTCGCAAGCAAAATTCAGCAAAGGTACTGGCAGCTTTTCAGAAATTGTCGCCCTCAGAAGTTGAAGTTGTTGCTAGCAGTTGTTTGGGACAGTGCGGCAACGGGCCGATGGTGTTGGTGCTGCCAGAAGAGGTTTGGTACAATGCCGTTTGCCCTGAAGAAGTTGCGGCAATAACTGAGCAACATTTGCGGGGAGGAAAGCCGTTAGATAAGATGCTTTACCGCAAGTTTCACCGACTTTCTAATTAGTCGATCGCCCTCGTTTAAAATTCTTCCGCAAACAATCGGCGGAGAATTTCCGTGACTTCGGCGCAAAATCTGGCGTCGAGTTCGATCGCCAAGCGATCGACACTGGTAGAACCGCCTACAGGTTTTTCTGCCCGCAAACTCATGGCTAAAGTTCTGAGTTTGGCCGGCTTTCCCGCCGCCTTCGGCCGTTCGTCAACAAACCGCACTAAAGCCACATAAACTGTTTCTAGGGTTCCCCTGATCGAGCTGAGTCCGTAACCCAATTTTGAGATAATTACTGGAGAAGTGATCAGGCTATCCATCCCCAAAGTTTTAATTGCTACATCTACATATCGAGCGCTGTCATGTCCCATTGCTCTGACAATGCTTTCTAAGCTGTTCCACTGAGATGCTTTCATGCGCGATCGCTGTTCGATGTGGAAGTGCCATCCTAACATGGAAATCAGCCTGGTTAAATCATAAGCAGATACGGTATTACTTTGTTTGGTACTGTTTAATGCCGCACTTAGCAGCACTTGTTTTTTGGTGAGATCAAAGATTTTGGGGTTGTTGTGATAAGGATTTTCGCCGTAATCGCCGCGAAAAATTAGGTCATTATTGCCAGTAGCGCTCTTCAGCCATTGCTCTAATCCTATGCGAGTATCGAAGCGTTTGAACATTGCAGCTAAGGAGTTTGAACTTGCTATATTTGAGGCATAGCTAATCATGTCTTTTGCTACATCGTAAAAGTAAAAATCGTGTCTTAGCCCGTTGCCATCTCTAACAACGCAGTTGTCAATGTCGCAGTCGGGATATTTGCTATTTATTTGACTGACGATATTAAGGAGTGCGACAATTTTAGTGGCACTCCACTGTTCAGCATTGGTAAGCGCGTTTTTTCCCAGCCACTGTGCCTGAATTTTGCCGTCTACAAAAGTACCAATACAAACGCAGGCTTCCTTAATATCTGCGTGCAAAAAATTTAAAGCTTGAGAGTTAATTTGAGGTAGTTCTCCCAGGCTGGGAAACGGGGTAGGTTTGAGGGGATTATTGGGGCCGGGAAGAGAGCTAATTACTTTTAAGCCGTCGGGTTTCTGTTTGAGATAATCGGGATAGTTTTTAATTTCTTGTTGGTAAAGGGATTTTTCAATGCCCCGGTCTAAAAAAGCTAGTTTGTTTATGTTAGCTTGGGCATCTATTTCCATTTGGAGGTAGTTTTTGAAGATGCGGGCTCGGTCTTTTGCGAGTTCGAGGGAGGTGAGGTTCATAATAATAGTTGGCAGCTTGTTACCAATAAGTAAATCACTATACTAGGATTTACGCAAACAAACCGGGTTTCTATGTAAAATTTTGGTTTGAAAAACGAAAAATTTATGAATAACCGGGTTTCAGACAGTAACTGCGTCCAAGACTATATATCTGAGCTCGCTCCCTACGATCGAGCTTTTTTGCCGCGTACTTGAATGCGTTTGTCGGTTTTTTGTTTCTTAATCCAAGAGACAAATTTCTGGAGTTCTGGGTTATTTTTGAGCTTTTCCAGGGTATTGAGCTCTTGGGCGAGGTGTTTGTTGTCAAATAGAGAGTGAATCTGGCGGTGACAGGCTGAGCAAATGTCGATTGTCGGGCTGGGATCTTCGTTTTTCCGCTTGGTGTTTTGTTTGGGGATGAGGTGATGGGCGGTTAATGCTTCCATTTGTCGATCGCACAATTCGCACTGCATAATTTTCTCAATGCTGTTGGATAGGAGAATTGCTACTTTTAGTTTAGCGCGATCGGCTTTGATATCATTTCCGGTTACACTCCTTATGATGTTGACTGTTGACGGTTGACGGTTGACGGTTGACAGTGAACAGCCAACAGTCAACAGTGAACCGTGAACTCGAATTTACTATTCCGATGCTAACGGATTTGATATGAGAGGGTGAATGAAAGTCGATCGCACTCTCCAAACAATAAAAAAACCCCCAATTGGGGGTCATACAAACCTCTTGTGGCAGAGGTTGAAAAGCCTCTGGGATCACAAAATATACAGTAACAGAAACAAAACAATCCAAATCACATCGACAAAGTGCCAGTAAATCTCAGTCGCTTCGATTCCGAAGTGGTGCTCGCTAGAATAGTGACCTTGCGCGCGCGATCGCCACACTACCCCCGCCATCAACAGCACTCCAAACGTAACGTGCAAGCCGTGAAAAGCAGTCAAAACGTAAAAGCAACTGGCATACAAATTAGTCGTCAAGCCAAACTCTAAATGAGTGTATTCGTAAACCTGACCTGCCAAGAAAACTGCGCCCATAGCAATAGTTACGAGCAACCAATTCCGCATTCCGGTGGCATCATTCTTTTTGATTGCAGTATCAGCATTGTGAATTACAAAACTGCTAGCAATCAGAATTATCGTATTAATTCCCGGCAGCAATAACTCTCGCCCTGGCGTACCTTCAGGAGGCCACACGGGGGCCATCGCCCGATAAATCAAATACGCGGCAAACATACCGAAAAATATCATGCCTTCAGCGCACAGGAACACAATTACACCTAACATTCGGTGGTCGGGATGCTCGACGCCGTGTGCTTCTACTTCGCCCTCGTGGTGGTAATTTAGGGCTGTTTTTGTCGGATCGATCGCTGGAATTTGCATAAGAAATTGGTAATGAAGAAGTCAGTTGTCAGTTGTCAGTTGTCAGTTGTCAGTTGGCATTAGTCATCAGTCATTAGTTAACAGTCAACAGTCAACCGTCAACCGTCAACAATGCCCAATGACTAATGCCTGATGACTAATAACTATTCGCCATCTTGACTTTCATCAGCAGGAGAATCAACATCTATCTCTGATTCAGGAGCTACCAAAGTGGCAGTACCGCCAAAGAAAGTTGAAGCTTGAGCCTCCGCAATAGGAATACCTGTTTTCTGGGCGTTGCGGGTGGCATTTTCCCTCAGCTTGAGTCTGAGACGTTCCCCTGTATTCTGAATTTTTTCCATGCCGTAATCGTAAGGCCCCGTTGCCAATACCGGCACTCCTTCAAAATTTTCGATGGGGGGCGGCGAAGTCGTCATCCATTCCAAACTCAAAGCTTGCCAAGGATTGTCACCTGCTTTCGGGCCGTACCTCCAGCTCCAAATCACATTAATGATAAACGGGATTGTAGACACTGCCAGCATATAAGCACCGACAGTACAAATCACATTAATTGTGGTAAATTTCGGGTCGTACATTGCCACGCGCCGGGGCATTCCTTGCATCCCCAAAGCGTGCATCGGCAGGAAAGTTACAGTAAAGCCAACATAGGTTAAAACAAAGTGAACTCTACCCCAAAATTCATTAATCATCCGCCCCGTCATTTTGGGGAACCAGTGGTAAAAAGCAGCGTAAATGCCAAACACTGAGCCGCCAAACAGCACGTAGTGTAGGTGAGCGACGACAAAATAAGTGTCGTGAACGTGAATGTCGAAAGGTACGGAAGCTACCATGATCCCGGTGATGCCGCCGAGAACAAATGTTGAGATAAAACCCATCCCAAATAGCATGGCGCTGACAAGCCGCAGTTTGCCTCCCCAAATAGTTGCCAACCAGCTAAATATTTTAATCCCTGTTGGTACGGCGATGATCATAGTGGTGATCATAAAAAACATCCGCAGCCAGCCGGGAGTGCCACTGGTAAACATATGGTGCGCCCACACGATCAAGCCCAAAAAGCTGATGGCGAGACTAGAATATGCGATCGCCAAATAACCAAAAATTGGCTTCCGGGAATGCACCGGCAAAACTTCTGAAATTACCCCGAAAAAGGGCATAATCATAATGTAAACTGCCGGGTGCGAATAAAACCAGAATAAATGCTGGTAGACGATGGGATCGCCGTTGCCGGTCGGGTTAAAAAATGCCGTTCCTGCTAACAAGTCAAACGACAACAAAATTAAAGCGGCGGCTAAGACTGGAGTAGCAATCAAAGTCAACGCTGAAGTCGCAATCATCGCCCAGCAAAACAAGGGCATATCATTGAGACCCATGCTGGGAACGCGCATCGTAAAGATGGTAATGGCAAAATTTACCGCCCCCAAAATCGAAGAAGTTCCCAGAATCAAAACGCTGAGAATCCAAATTTCTTCTCCGGCTTGAGCAGTAACTAAGCTCAAAGGCGGATAGGATGTCCAACCCGCTTGCGGAGCTCCTACCAAAAAACTGCTCAACAGCAACACGCCGCCTACGGGAATCATCCAAAAGGCAACGGCATTTAGCCTGGGAAATGCCATGTCTTTTGCCCCAATCATTAAGGGGATCAAAAAGTTAGCAAATCCGGCTCCGGCGGGTACGATCCACAGGAAGATCATCACCGTCGCGTGAACAGTAAATAAACTGTTGTAGAGTTCGGGGGTGACAAAATCGGAGTCGGGGGTGGCGAGTTCTGTTCGCACCAAAGTTGCCATCACGCCGCCGATTAAATAGAAAATAAATGTTGTTACCAGGTATTGAATACCGATGACTTTGTGGTCGGTATTAAAAGTGAAGTAGTCGCGCCAATGTCTATCGGCGGGCGCTGTTCCGCGAGCCTCAGTGTTTGCACTTTCTTGGAACTGTGCTTGTGTCATAGTTATTAGTCATTAGTTATTAGTCATTAGTTATTAGCTCAGGATAAAATACCCAGTGGCCAGAACTAATGACTATTTTTAGTGATGAGTTGGGTGAAGTTGTTCTAGGGCTTCGGAATTAATTTTTATTTCCCTGACGTAGGGAGCCAAAAATTCTCCGTCTGACAATTCCCCAGGATTGACTGCAACTGCTTGCTCTAAGTTTTGACTGCTAGCAACTTGCTGGCTTTGCAGCCAAGTGTCAAATTCTTCGGGCGTGTGAACGACTGCTACAGCTTTCATCGCTCCGTGATAAGCGCCGCACAATTCAGCACAAACAACCCGGTATTCGCCGGTTTTAGTTGGTGTAAATCTCAGTTCGCTCGGCCGACCGGGAATTGCATCTTGTTTGAGGCGAAATTCCGGCAGCCAAAATGCGTGCAGCACGTCTTGAGCTGAGATATTTAGCTGTACGTCGCGGTTTGCTGGCATATGCAGTTCGCCAGAACTAACGCCGCTTTCTGGATAGCTAAAAATCCAGGCGTACTGCAAACCTGTGACATTTACAACTAAGTCTGCTGGTTTGTCTTCATTTTCTGGGGAAGCGCCGACGCCTAGAGCAACAAGTTTTCTAGACGGAATTTGAGGGGCGTTTTGGGGTGTATCTGAGAGTGTGGCTGCGATCGCACTTCCCCGCATTTTAGAGTGCGCTTGCATCGTGCCGTGGTCATGATTGCCCATCGGATCGAGGCCTCCCATTGAGTTGTAAATCTCAAAACTGTAGACTCCGATTCCTAAAATAATCACCGCTGGCACGGCTGTCCAAAGAATTTCTAAGGGAAAGTTGTCATGCCAAGGCGGCCCGTCTGTGTTGTCTCCTTGACGGCGGCGATATTTAATTGCAGCAACGATGAGAATTCCCTGGACCATGATAAATAGTCCAGTGGAAATGGTCATCATTGTATTGAAAAGTGCGTCTATGTCGGATGCTTCGTCAGAGGCGGCGATCGGCATCAAACCGTGATTCTGCCCGTACCAGAGACTGATCAGAGTCACTCCGATGCCGGCGAGCATGGTGAGGATGGAACTTGGAATGTTCACGCTGGTACTTCTTAATAGCGACACTTCTTCGCTTGAAAAATGAAGGAAGCGCCTCTGGGTTATCAATTTTTAATTGTAAATGGTATTTTTAGTAAAATGTCTCTCTTAATGGTTACTTAAGGCTTAGAATTTTTGACCAAGCGCCTGCGCGCCTCAAAAATACGTCTTTTGTACCTTGACAAAACTCAGTAAAAATGGTAGATAATCGCTCTATTTGGCTGCTAAATTTGAGATTTTTTCTCAAACACCATCAAATGCTGCTGGGGCAACATATCTTTTGTCTCTTTCCATACTAAACCGACGGCGGCCATTTCTTTTTTCACCTGCTTCTGCGTCATTTTGTGCAAACCTTTAATGGGAATCAACGGGTTTTCGCCGCGATACTCGATCGATACCGTGCGGCCTCCCGGTTTGAGCGCTTTCACAATTCCTTGCATCATTTCTCTGGGGTATGCAAACTCGTGATAAGCATCCACCATCACAACTAAATCTACGCTGTTTTCCGGTAAATTCGGATTGTCGATACTGCCCAAAACTGGCTCAACGTTAGCGATATTTTTTTCTTGTTTATTCAATTTAATAAAATTAATCATTTCCGGCTGCACGTCAACTGCTAAAACCTTTCCTTCTGGAACTAAGGGAGCGATGCGAAAGCTAAAATATCCCGTTCCCGCTCCAATGTCTGCTACAATATCGGTTGGTTTTAAATCGAGATTGTTGACTAATCGAGCTGATTTTTCTTCCATGCCGCGAGACGGTCTTTCTAGCCAACTAGCGCCTTGATATCCCATGACTTGGGCAATTTCTCGATCCATGTAAAATTTGCCAATTCCGTCGGGATTGTGGACTGTTCGCTGCTGATAAATGGTGTCGCTGTTGGCGGTTTTACTTGCTTCTGCTGCTGCACAGGCATTAAGCGGCAACAGGCAAATTATTGCTAAGATAATTGCTGCTAGCGGTTTGATGAATTGTCGGTTTTTCACGATCGTTCTAATTGTATGTTTAATTTTTTCATTACCAGGCTCTGCGCGGTTATGCAGAACCGGAGGAAGAGCCGAGCGAATATCCAGAAGAGTTTAAGATTTAGCTGACAGCAGATTCTAACAATTTAATTGTACCAGAGTCAGCGTCGATTTCGACTTCTTGACCGATCGGCAAAGTGAACTGTTCCCGGATGTGTCCGACCATTGAACCATACCACGCGGGAATCTTCAAAGGGCGAATGTGGTCGGACAAGACTTGAGGTAAGGTTAGGGACTCTTGGGGTTTTTCAGCTTCGCACTTGGTACACTGTCCGAAAATAAAACCTGATATTTTATCAAGAATGCCCGCTAATTTAAGCTGCGTCAACATTCTATCGATGCGATAAACTTCTTCGCCAACTTCCTCGACAAACAAAATACTATTTTCCCACTGCGGTAAATATGCAGAACCCACCATTGCTGCGATTACTGATAAATTGCCGCCGATTAGTGTGCCCCTAGCTGTGCCACGCCCGATTGTTTGAACTTGCACACTTTTGGAGTTTTGCATCGTCACAGAACTTCCGTCAAACAAAACTTTTTTGACGTAATCTACTGTAAAGGGGCTCCAAGTTGACGCACCTAAAGGGCCGTGAAAAGTAACTCTATTAGTTTTAGCATAAATCGCCAATAACAGCGCCGTAATATCGCTAAATCCCATAATAATTTTGTGATTGTTGCCGATAATATTGTAATCTAGGAGGGGCAATATCCGAGCACAGCCCCAGCCGCCCATCCCGGTAAAAATAGCTCGCACTGAGTCATCGGCAAAGGCTGCGTTGACATCGGCGGCGCGATCGGCATCCTTGCCGGCTAAATAGCCGTAGCGATCGTAAAAATGCTCTCCCAATTTAACTTTTAAACCCAGCTTTTCCATAACTTTAAAAAATGGCTGCACTTCTTTTTCGTAGTTGAAAGCGGCAGGATTGATTAAAGCTACAGTATCGCCAACTTGCAGGCGGCGCGGCTTCACGATCGCATTTTTGGGAGATAGGTTGGTTTGCGCGATCCTATTCGAGGGCTTCGCTAACGGCAAAAGCTGAGTACCAACAGCAGTCAGCCCAAAAGTTGTCAGCAGAGCACGGCGGCGGAGAGTCATAGGTGTTATACCCTTGTTCGATTAAGTGAGGTACAGGTTGAGATTTTAGATTTTAGATTTTAGATTAGGGGATTGGGGGATTGAGGAATTGTTAATTCCTTGATGAATGGATCACGCGAACACTGTTATAGATGATTTTTGCTATAATTGTAAAGGAAAATTTCTGCAATATCAGTTGAAAATTGCCAGTTTCAAATGAAAACAGACACTAAAATCTCAGCTAAAAAATCCTGGGCTCAAGCTTTAGCCCGTCCGGCTGCGGAATTTCCGCTGACTCAGTTATCCGTTAAAAGCGGTAAAATTCCCGCAGGATTGCGCGGCACTCTCTATCGCAACGGGCCCGGACGTTTGGAACGCGGCGGTGTTGCTGCGGGACACTGGTTTGATGGCGACGGTGCAATTTTGGCAGTACATTTTACCGATGTCGGTGCTACGGCTGTTTATCGCTACGTGAAAACAGAGGGATATCTAGCTGAAGAAAAAGCTGATAAATTTCTCTACAGTAATTATGGCATGACAGCACCGGGCCCTGTGTGGTTGCGGTGGACTAAAACAGTTAAAAATGCTGCCAATACTTCTGTTTTAGCTTTGCCCGATCGCCTTTTGGCATTGTGGGAAGGTGGCCCGCCTCACCGCCTCGATTTGCAAACCCTGGAAACTCAGGGAACCGACGATTTAGGCAGTTTAGATAGTAAATTTGTTTATTCTGCTCACTGCAAGCGCGACCCGATTACTGGCAATATTTTCAACTTTGGAATTACCAACGGTGCGACTACAAAGTTGAATCTGTATAAAAGCGATTTTACTGGAAAAATCGTGCAACAATCAACAGTTGCTTTAGATGGAATTTACGCGCTCCACGATTTTGTTTTTGCGGAAAAGTATCTGATATTTTTTATCCCGCCGGTGCAAGTCAATTTTTTGCCATTGTTAACAGGAATTAGCAGTTATAGCGAGTCCTTTAAGTGGAAACCGGAGTTAGGTACTCAGATATTAGTTTTTGACTCAGAAACTCTCTCTTTAGTTAGTCGCGGCGAAACAGAACCTTGGTTCCAGTGGCATTTTGCTAACGGTTTTGTGAAGGAAGATGGTTCGGTGGCGGTAGATTTTGTGCGCTTCGCTGACTTTCAAACTAATCAGCGACTGAAAGAAGTACCGACTGGTGAAACTAGCACCGATGCGGAGGGTACTCTTTGCCGAGTGCATCTCAATCCTCTGACGGCGAAAGTGACAGGAATAGAAGAATTGTTGGATAAACCTTGTGAGTTTCCGATCGTACCTGCTGCCGAAATAGGGCAAGACTCACGATATATCTATCTGGCAATGTATCGGCCTGACGTTGATATTGTACCGGAACGTTACGGTGCGATCGCCAGTTTCGACACGCAAAGCCGCAATCTCACAATTGCCGACTGTGGCGAAAATCGCTATCCTGCTGAGCCCATCTACGTTCCAGATATTTCCTCGGAAAGAGGTTGGATAGTAACAGTTATTTATGACGGCAATTCTGACAGCAGCGAAGTCTGGATATTTGACAGCGAAGGGCTTGATCGCGAACCTGTTTGCAAGCTAGAATTGCCCGGTGTCATACCTTTGGGCTTTCACGGCACTTGGAAATCGGCAGTCTGAGAAAATTGTAAAGAAGTGTTGCGGAAGATTTATTAAAAATTGTTGCCGCTTCTCTGTCAAGTTGTTAAGGTGTGTGTAGATAGGAAATTCTCATATCTAGGAGGTGTGGAATTGATAATCTGCATTGCTCAATTATCCTGTGCCAATTCGCACGAATCCCCGGCGATTGTAAGTCGCGGTTGCACAGGATATCGTCTGCCTCTGCGGACTAAAAAAAGAGGGGTAATTAAGCCCTGGCGAATAACCAATCCCGGCGAATATTCCCGGCCACTTTACTCGCCGCTACACAGGCAAAATCCGCCTTCACGGACTGAAGAAAGAGGGGTTCTCCAACCCCGGTAAATGACAAATTCGCGGATCACCAATCCCCGGCCAGTTTATTCGCGGCTACACAGGCTAAGTCCGCCTCCGCGAACTGAATAAAAGCGGTAATAAAGCCCGCTTGGCAAGGATTTCTGACTAGGTTTGCCCATCTCAGCTTTGTCTGCTGGCATGAGGTTAAAAGACCAGATAATTAACTGATTTCTGGCAAACCAAAAGTTTAGTTCAGCTCACGCGCACGTTAGCGATTCAAAAGTTTTTAGTTTTGAGTTAACCCCACAAGTAAATGAGGTCTATCGAAACAAGATAGCCTTTTCAACAATTATGAATTATGAGTTGTTACCGCCAAAACATTCAACTCATAACTAATAATTCACAACTCACAACTCATAACTCCGTGCCGCGGTGAGCATCTACCAAAAGGTTTAATCTATGCAACTTCAAGGAAAAACAGCTCTTGTTACAGGAGCTTCGCGCGGAATTGGGCGATCGATCGCCCTGGAATTAGCGAGACAAGGAGTCAAACGTTTGTTGATTGTGGCGCGCAACCGCCGGCAATTAATTGAACTGGCAGAGGAAATCGATGTTTTGGGCACAGAAGTAGTGCCGTTAGCTTTGGATTTAACTCAGTCAGTTGCGGTGAATATTGCGATCGCCCAAGCTTGGCGAGATTGCGGCCCGATTCACCTGCTAGTCAACTGTGCAGGCGTCGCGCACCAAGCATCTTTCTTGCGTTCCCCGCTGCCATTAATCGAGGAAGAAATCGCCTTAAACTTGCTCGGAACCTACACAATTACCCGCTTGATAGCTCGGCGAATGGCGACTCAAAAAGAGGGAACAATCGTCAATGTTTCCAGCTTAATGGGCAAAATTGCCGCTCCCACAATGGCAACTTATTCTGCTACCAAGTTTGCCATTTTGGGATTCACCCAAGCTTTGCGTAGTGAGTTAACTCAGTACAATGTTCGAGTCACAGCTTTGCTGCCATCTCTAACAGATACCGACATGGTGCGAGACTTGGAGCAATTCCGCTGGGTAGTGCCCACAACTCCCGAAAAAGTTGCCCTAGCACTTGTCGCAGGATTGCAGAAAGATGCGCCGGAAATCTTGGTAGGATGGCAAAGTCATCTAGCAGTTTGGTGTCACCGAATTGCGCCTTGGTTGCTGGATTTTGTGTTGCGGATGGCGACTCCCGAACTTCGGGACAAATCGCGGGACCGGAAATTGCGGGAGGCTTTAGCTAGCGGGCGATAAACCCTTTTATGGGCGGGCTCTCCGGCCCACCCCACAAAAAAACTCATTCTTTGTGGAACGGGCAAGATGCCCGTTCCTAAGCGCACCTTACATTTGGCAAACACTTTAACCGTTAGTCATATCGTTTCCGGTTGCATCGGAATGATATAGAGGACACGGCAGTGCCCATAGGTGTCAACTTAAGACTCAAACCCTTGATCAATCTCGCTTTTAGCTTAGTCTAGATTCCCCTAAATCCCCCTTAAGAAGGGGGATTTTGAGAAGAATCTTGTCCCCCCCTTTTTAAGGGGGGCTAGGGGGGATCGGATTCTATGCAACCTCATAAAAAATTGGTATAAATCCCCCTTAAGAAGGGGGACTTTGAGAAGAATCTTGTCCCCCCCTTTTTAAGGGGGGCTAGGGGGGATCTAAGTTTAATAGTCAAAAGCAGTCTGTGACTAGGTTTTACGTTAAGTTGACACCAATGAGATCACTCATCCTCATCAGAAAATAGCGACGGTAAATCCCGTTCTCCCCTCACCACCCTGATAATTTCAATTCCACTGTCTATCGCCCGATAAAGAATAATGTAATCCATGAGAGGAAGCCCCCGCACAGAAGCAGCTAGTTTCTCGTAACTACGACCCATATTAGGAAAGTTAATTAAATTGCGACACTTTCGATTGAACTCCTCGACAAACTGTTCTCCAGATTCAATATTTCTAGCTGCCAACTAATCCGAAATTTCATCTAAATCGATCCTCGCTTCTGGAGAAACAATGTAGCGACTCATCTTTAGTTCTCCCGCATTTTCCGAAATTTTTCCTGTAATCTGGCTATGACTATTTCTCCATCAATCCCTTCACCGCGATCGAGTTGAGCTATTCCTGTTGATACTTTTGGTCGCGTTTTTTCTACCCATTTGTGATAGCTGTTGCTCTCTTTGGGCTCGCTGTTGTCCGCTAAAAGTTCTAATGCCGCTGCGATTACCTCCTCCGCCGAAGGATATCTGCCACTTGTAACTTGTGCTTCTATGAATTTTTGCTGCTCAGGCTTGAGAGTAATTTTCATGGGGTTTACCTCTGAGAACCTTTAACTATTATATCATTTCCACTCGCCCTGAAGGGTAAAAGCCGCCCAATAATAGGGAGATTTCCATTCTTCCTGCTGCATCATTTCAATCTGCGCCGCCCTCAAAGCTGCCGCCGGTGCTAACTTTTGTTGCACCATTTTCTGATAAAACTTTTGCATTAACACAGAAGTTCCCTCATCATCCACATTCCACAAACTCACCGCCACCCGCTGCGCCCCTGCATACATAAAACCCCTTGTTAATCCCACCATTCCTTCGCCTTTAACATTCTGTCCCATTCCCGATTGACAAGCACTTAAAACCACTAAATTTGCTGCCAGTTTCAAGTTAAAAATATCGGTGAGGCGCAAAAAACCATTGACAAGATTGCCCTTGTCATCTACCATCGACATCACAATTCCTGACAGTTCGGGATTTTTGCTGTTGGCAAGGCCGTGGGTGGCAAAGTGAACGATTTGATAATTAGCTAAACTGCCGTCGGTAGCCGTAGTGCGACTGGCATCAAAATCAAGTATTTGACTGCTAGAAGCTGAGGGGAATAAGCTGGATATTGTTTGGGCTTCTTGGCGGGTAAATGCGAGGCGTTCGGGCGGCCATTGCCGATTAGAAGCACGAAGCGATTGATTTAAACCGAGGTTATTTGCTTCTAATTTTTCTGTTGTTGCTTGGGTGATTTTTCCTTTGACTCTTTCATCATCTGGACTGAAAACAGGATCTGCTAAAATTGCTAAAGTTCGGCCAGGCGGTTTTCTATCTCCGTAATTTTGCCTGAGAATAGCGAGACTTGAGGCAGAAGGCAGAGTGATAATCTCATGTTCGGCAATTAAGGGAACATTGGTGTTTTGTCCGGCGGTTTGGGGAATGGTTAAAGCTTGAAAAGGGGTATAGTGCAGAACGCCGTCGGGAACAATTAATAAGCGTTTGTTTCTTAATTGGGCTGCTGCGGGCTGTAAAATTACTTGACCCAGATTGGCACTCGATTGGGCAACTTGTTGGGGAATCTCTCTCTGGATTGGGCTAGTTATTGTCTCTAGGAAGTCTTTAGCTGCTGTTTCAATGTCAACCTGTTTTGGCAATTCATAGCTGGTTAGTCCTGTTGAGGTCACAACCCACAAATAACTGCGGTTTTTGCCGAGGGAATACTGCAATAAAATCGTGTTTTCATCGAGAACCTGTTGCTGAATTTCTGGGAGTGTTAAAGGTTGGGGTTGGGTGAGGGCAGCGTAGCGGGGGCTGGCGCTACGAATCTTTGTTTGAATTTGTTGATATTGTTCCAAAAGTGCGAGGCGCTGTTTGTCGATTTCAGCGATTTTAGTTTGATTGGGGTTGGGGAGGCTGATTGTTTCAATGCGCTGCTTTTCAATGGCTTCGAGTTGCTGTTGCAAGCTCTTTTCTTGTTGCAGTAAATTGGGGTCAATGCCTTCCCGAATGTTGGCGTTACTTTCTTGGAGAAGTTCGAGGAGGCTGCGGGCCCTCGAACGTTCGCTGGCTTCTAAGGCTTTTGTATCATAACCGGATTTAGGATTAGTTTTATGCAGTTGCATTAACAAATCGATGTAGAGTTCGTAGTAGTTTTGTACTGTGGCAAAGTATGAGCTGCGGAGTTCAGGGCTGGCTATTTTGGTGCGGAGGTTTTCGATAATTTTGAGAGAGGATTCAATGTGATTGAGGCCTTCGGTAAGATTATTTTGGTCGCGTTTGACAGAAGCTATGTTGTAAAGGGTGAGAGCTTCCCCACCGCGATCACCTACGGCCCGTCTCAGGGGAAGCGACTGGCTGTAATACTCTAGCGCTTTCTGTTTTTCTCCCAAATCTGAGTAGACACCGCCGATATTGCCGAGGGTGTTAGCTTCCCCACCGCGATCGCCTACTGCCCGAAATAGGGGAAGCGACTGGCTGTAATACTCTAGCGCTTTCTGTTGTTCTCCCAATTCTGAGTAGGCTAAGCCGATGTTGTTTAGGGTGCGAGCTTCCCCACTGCGATCGCCTACTGCCCGACTCAGGGGAAGCGACTGGCTGTAATACTCTAGCGCTTTCTGTTTTTCTCCCAATTCTGAGTAGACTAAGCCGATATTGCCGAGGGTGCGAGCTTCCCCACTGCGATCACCTACTGCCCGAATTAGGGGAAGCGACTGACCCAAATACTCTAGCGTTTTCTGTTTCTCTCCCAAATCTGCGTAGACACTGCCGATGTTGTTGAGGGTGATAGCTTCCCCACGGCGATCGCCTATTGCCCGTCTTAGTGTCAGGGACTGGGTGTAATACTCTAGCGCTTTCTGTTTTTCTCCCAAATCATCGTAGACATTGCCGATGTTGTTGAGGGTGGTAGCTTCCCCCCCGCGATTCCCTACTGCCCGCGTCAGGGGAAGCGACTGGCTGTAATACTCTAGCGCTTTCTGTTTTTCTCCCAATTCTGAGTAAATACCGCCGATGTTGTTGAGGCTGCCAGCTTCCCCATCGCGATCGCCTGTTGCCCGTCTCAGTGTCAGGGACTGGGTGTAATACTCTAGCGCTTTCTGTTTTTCTCCCAAATCATCGTAGACAGTGCCGATGTTGTTGAGGGTGAGAGCTTCCTCCCCGCGATTCCCTACTGCCCGAAATAGGGGAAGTGACTGGCTGTAATACTCTAGCGCTTTCTGTTTTTCTCCTAAATTTGAGTAGACAGTGCCTATGTTGTTGAGGGTGAGAGCTTCCCCACGGCGATTGCCTACAGCCCGAAATAAAGGAAGTGACTGACTGTAATACTCTAGCGCTTTCTGTTTTT
This sequence comes from Microcoleus sp. S36b_A4, assembly GCF_036700645.1. Lineage (NCBI taxonomy): Bacteria > Bacillati > Cyanobacteriota > Cyanophyceae > Oscillatoriales > Microcoleaceae > Microcoleus > Microcoleus sp. S36b_A4. Next base: position 23,280 of record NZ_JAUBPI010000091.1, read on the forward strand.
CTCCCAATTCTGAGTAGACATTGCCAATGTTGGTGAGGGTGACAGCTTCCTCACGGTGATCGCCGGTTGCCCGTGTCAGGGGAAGCGACTGGCTGTAATACTCTAGCGCTTTTTGTTTTTCTCCCAATTCTGAGTAGACTCTGCCGATGCCGGTGAGGGTGGTAGCTTCCCCTCGGCGATCGCCCGCTTCCCGATACAATTTTAATGCTATTTCAAATTTGACGATCGCACTTCTTTTTGCTTGGGCCGTTCCTTGATTGTAGAGTTGTACTCCTTCTTTGAAAGCTTTTTCAGCAGCGTCGCTACTGTTAGTTTGTGCTGTTTGTACGACTTTACCAACGGGCACGGCTGCTGCAACTGGCTGACTTAGCTGAACCGAAAGCGCGATCGACATACCAGCCAAAAACCATTGAGTGCGATCGAGCATAACCACCCTTTTTGTATTTTTGTCGATTTTACTCACTAGCTCGCTTAGTGTAAAGGCAGGAAGAAGTCAGGGCCGACAACCGGGGACGCGAGCAGTTCGAGGTCACTGAACTGCTCGATCGGATGTTTTGACATTCCGCCAAGTGGCGGAGTGTCGCTCACAACGCAAGAAGGGGATGTTACCGAGATGCTCGAACGATCATTTTTCTACGGCGATGCGTTGCTTTTTAGGGGTTTATAGCGCGTTTCCTGGCTTCTGATGCTTTGATATCATAACCCGAGTTAGGATTAGCTTGGTGCAGTTGCATTAACAGGTCTATGTAGAACTTGTAATAATTTTGTAGTTGGGACAAGTATGAGGTGCGAAGTTCTGGGCTAGTAATTTGGGCGCGGAGGTTTTCGATGATTTTGAGTGAGGATTCAATGTCATTGACGGCTTCGGTAAGATTGTTTTGGTGGCGTTTGACCTCAGCTATGTTGTAAAGGGTAGAAGCTTCTCGAACGCGATCACCTACCGCGCGACTTAGAGGAAGCGCTTGGCTGTAATAATCTAGCGCTTTCTGTTTTTCTCCTAACTCGGAGTAGACATTGCCGATGTTGTTGAGGGTAGTAACTTCCCCGCCGCGATGGCTTACTGCTCGAAACAGAGGAAGCGACTGGCTGTAATACTCTAGTGCTTTCTGTTTTTCTCCCAATTCTGCATAGATCCTGCCGCTGTTGTTGAGGGTCATAGCTTCCACAAACCGATTACCCAGAACCCTACTCAGAGAAAGCGACTGGCTGTAATACTCTAGTGCTTTCTGTTTTTCTCCCAATTGTGAGTAGGCCTCGCCGATGTTGCCGATGATCATAGCTTCCACAAACCGATTGCCCAGAGCCCTAATAAGAGGAAGCGACTGGTTGTAATACTCTAGTGCTTTCTGTTTTTCTCCTAAATCTGCATAAACTTGACCTATATTGTTGAGGGTGGCAGCTTCTCCAAAGCGATTGCCTATTGCTCGAAACAGGGGAAGCGATTGGCTGTAATACTCTAGTGCTTTCTGTTTTTCTCCCGAAGCATTGTAGACAAGACCAATGTTGTTGAATGTGCCAGCTTCCCCAGAGCGATCACCGAGAGCTCGATACAGGGAAAGCGCCTGGTTGTAATGCTCTAGTGCTTTCTGTTTTTCTCCCAAATCTGAATAGACTAGGCCCATACCAGTGAGGGTGTTAGCTTCTAATAAGCGCTCACCGATAGCTCGACCCAGAGGTAAGGATTGGTGGTAATACTCTAGCGCTCTCTGTTTTTCTCCCAATTCTGAGTAGGCTTGACCAATGTTGTTGAGGGTGACAGCTTCCCGAGAGCGATTGCCCGCTTCTCGATACAGCTTTAATGCTTGTTCAAACTTGACGATCGCACTTCTTTTGGCTTCCGCCGTTCCTTGTTTGTAGAGTTCCTCTGCTTCAAAATGCACTTTTTGAGCAGCCTCGCTACTGTTAGTTTGTGCTATTTGTACGGTTTTACCAACTGACACGGCTGCTGCCACTGGCTGACTTAACTGAACCGAAAGTGCGATCGACATACCAGCCAAAAACCATTGAGTGCGATCGAACATAGCCACCCCTTTTGTATTTTTGTCAATCTTAATCACTAGCTCGCTTAGTGTAAAGACTGGAAGAAGTCAGGGCGATCGGCATTTTTGCTAGAGTTAACGAGTAGGTGCGATTCCCTACGGGATCGCTACGCCGCGCGTACTTTTTCCCAGCATGAACAACATCCTAACTACCCCCGATCCTGTAACAACCCACTGGGATTGCCCCGAATGCGGCGGCACCGGTACCCTCAGCCCAGAAATTTGCCCTGTTTGTCTCGGAGCAAAATACATCGATCTCCCGACAATAACTAACTGGATGCTCGATTTTATGGAATCTCGCGGCTGCGATCGAGCTGAGATCGATCGATTGCGAACCGAAAGCCCAGACCCCCTAACATTAACTTTTTGCCTCGAAGTTTGTATCGCCCTGAAATAAACAAGGATATCAAGTCTGCTTAATTGCTTATAAATCATTTACGGGCATCGGGCATGGTCGGAAAAAAACGCAATCTACAAGTTGATTTAACTTATATCTTGCACCCAGGGCTATTTCATTCTAAACAACTCCTTAATTAGTTTAAGGCCAAATCCCGCCAGACGTTGGGCTTGAGCCATATTATCAAATCCATAATCGCGGTATATGTTGAGTGCAAAATTTCGAGCGGCTGCCCAAATTTGAACTAAAGGTTTTGTCCTTATACGAGAAGCATCTTCACCTTGAGTTACATCCCGCACATAATGAACCTTGTTTTCAACTCCCCAATAACCTCG
>NZ_JAUBPI010000092.1:0-26031 GCF_036700645.1 Microcoleus sp. S36b_A4
CTAGGGAGTAGGGTTTCATTTTTCTCTTTCTTACCACCTCTAATATTGTACCTAATCGTTAAGCAAAGTGCTGTAATTACCGAGCCAATCACGCTGTGATCAGTCAAAGAGTTGCGATCGCTCAAAAAGCTGCAAATTTCAGCAACCAAGGTTCTTTAAAAGTTCAAAAGGGAGATGTTCCGGGGGCGATAGCCAATTTTACTCAAGCTTTAGCGCTGAATCCGAACATACCTCAAGCTTACCTCGGATTGGGAATTGCTACTGGCCAACAGGGAAACAAGCAGCAGGCAATTTACAATTACGATCGAGCGCTGCAATTTAATCCTAACTTGGCAGAAGCTTATTTCGGTCGCGGTCAAGCATACTATGAATTGGGAAACAAGCAAAAGGCGATCGGGGATTACGAACAAGCTATTCGCATTAATCCTAATTATGGTTTGGCTTATCTGGAACGAGGTGCTATTCGCTGTATGTTGGGAACTAAATCGCAAGCCGTATCAGATTTTCAGCAAGCTGGAGAACTTTTCTCAAAGCAGGGAGACGGCAAGAATTACCAATTAGCGCAAAGCTTTATTAATGATTGTCAAGAACCGATTGCAGAGGCGGCAATCTGCGATTATCGAAGGAAAATAGATTCCTTCGGCAGACCCTGCGGTCGCTCTGTTAATGTTCCGATTATAATTAGAAGAAAATCCGCGACTGCTACCTCAAACTCTGAGTCTACTGCTGTTAAAAGTAATAGCAGCGTTGAAAAAATCTCGCCTGCAAATTCTGATAGCAGCGGCACAAGAAGTCGAAGCAGGAGAAGAAGTAAAAGGTAAGCGGCTGTTGCATTAGTTAAGAGATGACAAAATCTCCTGGTAAGCATCGATGGTTTGTTGGGCGATCGCATCCCAGTTATAATGCTTTCTTGCGTACTCTTTGCCGTTCAATCCCCGCCGTTGGCGCTCTTCGGGATTCAGAAGTGCTGATTTGATTGAATTGGCGATCGCCCCTATTTCCAAAGGTTCTACCCAACCAGCTTCTGCTTGCTGTATGTCTTCCGCAATATGTATGCGATCGGAAATGGCGACAGGTACACCGGCGGCCATCGCTTCTGCTACAGCAATGCCAAAGTTTTCGTAATAAGAAGGCAATACAAATAAGTCGGCTTTTGTCAACAGTTCAACTTTTAAATCACCGCTCACAAAGCCAGTTATTCTTGTGTATTTTGCTAAGCTTGAATTCTGAATTTGTACTTTAATTTGTGTTTCATAATCAGCATCTTGGGGATTTGAACCAGCTAAAATAAAGTGAAATTCTATGCCCGATGCCAAAATACTTTCTAATGCTGAAATTAACAAATCAAGCCCTTTTTTAGGTTCAATTCGCGACATAAATAAGATGATTGGCACTTCTGATTCCCGCAATCTCTTAGGAAACAAACCTGCTGTCACCCCCAATGGAATCACCAAATCCCGTGGCACAGGCATCTTGCCTGTGCAGTCCAAATCCCGTGGCACAGGCATCTTGCCTGTGCTACCCCAACCAAATCTTTCTGAGATTTTAGCCTCTTCTTTACTTGTGAAATGAATTGCAGCAGCGCCTGCTAAATTAGGGCGTTCTAAAAGCGTGGCATAAATCTGTTTCAAGCGCTTTTTTTTCTGCAAATCAGCGGGATCAAGCATACCGCAGGGACGCATAATATATGGCAACTTGTGATATCTAGCAATTGTGGCTGCAAAGGTAGTTACTGGTGAGAAAAGAGCGTGAATATGAGCCAGGTCAAATTGTCGCGCGTTTTCATTTAACCACTGCAATAACGAGAGTGAAAATTTATATCTGCGCCAGGGATAACAGCGGAAATAAATAATCTGATAACCGTTTTGTTGTATTGGTTGATTTAGAGGAACATCTAAAGGAAGTTGACCGATATCTCCGTTAGAATCTGTGGTGATAATGGTGACATCAATGTTTTTTGCTGCGAGGGCCGCAGAAAGTCCGAGTACCATTTGACTTGGCCCGCCGTATACCAAGGAAATTGAGGGGATAATTTGGAGAATCCGCATCAGGGATAGTTATTTAAATCCACATACCAACATCTCCCATTACAAATTTAATTATCTGCAAAAGGCTTCCCATCTAGCTGTTCAGCTTCCTCTCTCTTTGTTGCTGTAATTTGGGTATTGTGAGCCATTTCCTTGGAAAATTCATACATTTCACTGGCTTTTGCTTCCGCAGCTTTCACAATTTCAAGGATTTCCAGCAGTAGGCTTTCATCTGGTAATTGTTTCATGGCAATGCTTCTAATCTCTCAACTACTTTGTCAATCATAATTCTCGATTCAGGAGCCATCTTTAGCAAGGCTGCTAAATAATCTCCTGCTTTTTGAACATCTTCATGGGGCACACCAGCCATCAATACATTGCCCACAATGTGTTCTGCTTGTAAGCGAGTACCTGCTACGTTGAATTGAAAATTGGTGATTGAAGAAAAGTATTGCATCAGTATTTCATTCTGGGGAAAAAGAGACATGGCTCTTCTAAGTGCAAAAAGCCCCAGCGTTGCTTGGCGCTCACTATCGTCTAGTACCTGGTAGAGTTCGTTAACCAAAGAGCGTATATCGGGAGGAATAGACATTTACCACAGTTTTTATTTAACACTTGCATTATAGCTAAAAGTTACAATAATTCTTTGTAGAATTCCAATAACTGCTCAGCTAAAGCTTTATTTGTATAATTGCTCATCGCTCTATGATAACCCCGATCGCCCAAATCAGCAGCCAACTCGCCCCGCTCCATCAATTTCTGCAAACACTCTCGCAAAACCCCGGAATTTCCTTCTGGGAACAATAAACCCGCATCGCCGATGACGTGGGGAATTTCCCCGCAGTCGGAACCAATCACCGGAATGTGACAGGCCATCGCTTCAATTAAAACGTGACCAAATTGTTCTTTCCAGCCCACCGTGGTCAAAGTTTTGAATTTATAGCTAGTTTGCGAAGGCAATACCAAACAGTTCATTAAGTTAATGTAAGGGGGAATTTCTTCGTGGGAAACGCTTTCAACCCAGATTATTCGGTCGCTGATTCCCCATTCTCTACATTTTTCGGCGAGGTGCGCTCGCAATATTCCTTGTCCTACTAACAGCCACTTCCAAGAGCTTTTTTTTAACCCTGCCAAGGCTTCAGCTAAAGTCAACAATCCTTTTTCTTCGACAAATCGTCCTACAAATCCTACCACAAAATCGGTCGGTTTAATTCCTAACCTGCGCGATAAATCAGCGTCTTTACCAGTGCGGCAAAACAAAGTTTCATCTACTCCGAGTTGTGGCATTACTTTTACCGCACCTTGATAGCCCCGCTGCCGCAAAATTTTAGCTCCATCTAAGTTGCCTGCAATAATTCCGTCGGTGTGCTGAAGATTGTAATTTTCTAAGACTGAAATGGGCCAATTCAATTGATAAGGCAGATTCCACCAAGTAAATAATATATTTTTTGCTTGGAGTTTGAGCAGTTTATTTAGTAAAATTAATTGAACACAAGCGAGGGATTTTGAACCTTGTTCAACTTGAATGATCTGCGGTTTAATTTTTTGCAAAAGTTCAATTAAATCTCTACCAAAAGTTAGCAATCCTTGATTGTTTTGACTAAAGTTGGAGACGGGGACTACTTTAAATGAGCCTTTTTGATAAAATTGCGTTTCTATAATTTTATTTTGTACGCCTCCAGGTTTCCAACGCTGCGGCACTACAACTGTTACTTCAATATCGGGTTCTAGGTTGGCTAATATCTTGAATTTTTCCCGATTAATGTCCACAATATAGGTGTGACTAGCCACGAGAATTCTCATTTATTGGGAAGGGCGAATGGGAATAGGTAATTATTGAGCGTTAATCTTGTCTTGATGGCTATAACTTTGTCCATCATTCCACAGAGATTGAATTAGTGTATTGATAGCACTGAGAAAACCCAGGATATAAAAAGCAAATCTAGTTATAATTTTAATGGGCGAGGCACTTTTATAACAAGGTGGATTTCCCAAAACGTGGCAGTCAAATAGTTTGGCAAAAAATCGCAGGCATTGAAAAGCTGTTAAATTTTTCAATCCCATGAGGAAATGGTTGTGATAAAATGTTACTTGATATTCGATCGATCGCGTACTGACATCGTGACACCCGCCGCTCTCTTCCCCCAAGTGAACTAAACACGCATTGGGATCGTACCAAATTTTCATGCCCGTCGATCGCAATCTCAAACAAAAATCCGACTCCTCCCGCACCGCACTCCCTGCAAACCGCTCATCAAACCTCAGCCCCCATTCGGCAAAAACCTGCCTGCGAAATGACATATTGCAGCCTCTAGCCGAGAGCACCTGCTGCGGTTTGACTGTATGTACCAAATCGATAAAATACCAGGCAATGCCCGCATCCATCGCTTCTGAGGGCAAATATTCGATAGCCAAATCGCCTCCAGAATTATCCAGTTTCATTCTGTCAAAAACCCTGCCCGCCACACATCCCACATCGGGTTTTTCTAAATAGTTGTCAGCGTGAGCTGCCAAAAAACCATCTGGCAATTGTACATCATCATCAATAAATAAAATAATCTCTCCCACTGCGCGCCGCACTGCATAATTTCGAGCAGCAGGCAAACTAGCCCAATCTACCCGAAACCAGCGAATTTTGCCCGCATTTGCCAATTGCTCTAAATAAACTTGAGTTTCCGATTCGTGGGTGCGAGTTTGATCAATTACCAGCACTTCAAAATTCGGGTAATTTTGCCGAATCGCATCAGCCAATGTCTCTCGCAGAGGTTGTTCACGGTTGTAGGTAGGTATCACAACAGAAATCATCATTTGCAGTTGCCACTTTGCTTATTTCTCTACACGCCAAAGCCAGCCATCGCTTGGTTTGTAAATTGATGTAATTTTATATTTTTGCACTTTTTCTAGTTCAAATTTTAATGCTTCTGTAGCTCGGTAGAGAAATACATCGCTAAAACCATCAGGAATTTTGACTTGTTCGGGTTTAACTGCCAACAAAAGCTGTACTTGCGGCTTCAGCAGATAGCTGACAGACAGTATTTTTCCTGTGATGTTGTTACCTCCGTGAGTGATTACTAAAGGTTTTTTCGCTTGATTTACAATCGCCGCTACTTGCGGATTGTATTTAGTGCTAGAAGGATATTTGTTCCACCACAATTGCGACTGTGAGCTGACGGCACAAGAAACTATTCCACTCGATATTATGGCTATTAAACCGAGCTGCCACAGTTTTTGCTGGCGGGGATTGGTAGCGACTTTAATTTTAGCGGTGAATAGGTAGGCAACAGCTATCTGGATTGCTAAAATATAGGGAACCAGATAGCGATCGGCAACGCCTCGCACTGCTATCAATACTATCGCTGTAATTCCGATCGCTGTCAAGACAAACAGCCAAACTCGTTTAGGAGTTGAGCGGCAGAGCGAGTATATTGAATGTGCGATCGCTAACAGCAATACGGCTACTACAATCACTCTGATTAAATCTGTAGTCATATTTATAGAACCAGATTTGATGATTCCGCCCGCCCAATGCGTGTCGATAAATATTCGGCAGGTAATGAGAATTAAAGGTTTAAGTGAAGATATGAAAGACAGGGAAAGGCGGGGCAAGCCTACTGTTGCTTCGATTTTTGGCGCGTTCTTCAGTAATACCCAAATCCAAGGAGCAAAAAGAATTATTGCTATTGTGGCAGTTACTAAATAAGTAATTAATGTCTTGCCAAAACGCCAATTCTCCTGGATAATTACATAAATGCCATGGGTCAATATTACTAAAAAAAATAATAAACTACAATACAGTCCTAAAGTCAGGGCGATCGCATAAATAAACCAAACAGCCTTACTAAATTTAGATGTGCTGGGAGAATTTTGTAGGGCGATCCTCTTCGTTGGCGTAGCCCCCGTAGGGGCGGGCTTCGCTAACGCCCGCAGCAGAATTGCATTCGACAACAAAACCAGGACTGCAAACATCATGTACGGTCTTGCCTCTTGCGCGTACAAGACGTGAAATGGTGAAACAGCAATGATTGTAACAGCCACCCATGCCACAGACGCAGAGCGAAATAATTCCCAGCACAGCCAATAAATGCTGGGAAAAACTAACAAACTAATCAAAGCTGAAAGACTTCTGACAGTCGCCACTTGCGGGTCGAACAACTGCACCCAAAATCGGGCTAAAATAAAATACAGCGGCGATAGTTGGGGTTCTTCTGTAGCTAAACCTTTAACAGTATCCCACCAAGTTTTTTCGGAATTTATCTGTTGGTATTTCCGCTGGAAATCTGCGACGCTAATTGTTTTGCCTTGAAAATCTTGCTGCACCATTTCCGTCCAAGTGTAGCCAGAAATTCGCAGCGAGGTGATAGATTCGTCGAACGAATAGACTTTGCGATCCAGATTAGTAAAGCGGAACCATATCCCCGTTATTAATATGACGACAATTAAAATTTTTAACGAAATTCGATGCAGCCGCCCATTTTGAATTGATTTGGTGTTCATACAATCAGAAATGGGGAAATGAAGAAAGAAGGATTTAGTTATTTAGGACAGAGGGAGTAAACAAGAAGGAATAAAGAATGAGAAATTGGTTTCAATAGCCCCTATATTTCTCTAGAGGCTTCTTCCTTCTTCCTTCTTCCTTCTTCCTTCTCCCTTCTACCTTCAGATTAATTCCCCATTTCCATCAGATAGCTATGTGTTGCTGAACGGCTAAAACTAAATTTTCAGTCCAGAAATTAGCCAACTCGGCACTGGCAGCTTCCACCATAACTCGAATTAGCGGTTCAGTGCCAGAAGCGCGCACCAAAACCCGTCCCTGTTCTCCCATTGCTGTTGTAGCACGATCGATCGCACTTTGCATTGCTTCGCTCTCGTGCCATTTCAGGCGTTTTTCGCGATCCTCAACCCGAATATTTCGCAACAACTGCGGATAAGTTTGGAAACTGCCACTTACCAACTGTGCCAAAGATTGCCCGGACTGGCGCACCAGCGAAGCCAAATGCAAAGCGGTCAGCAAACCGTCGCCGCTGACACCGTAATGAGGACAAAGAATGTGTCCCGACTGTTCGCCGCCCAACATCGCACCAGTGCGCTGCATTTCAGCGTGAACGTACTGATCTCCCACGTCGGTTCTAGTTAGTTTGCCCCCCAATTCTTCCCAAGCTCGCTCGAAGCCGAGGTTAGCCATTACAGTAGAAATAATTAAATTGGATGGTAACTGTTCGGAGTCGCGCAACTGCCGGCCCCACAGATAAAGGATGTAATCGCCGTCAATCGTTCGACCTTGGTTGTCAACACACAAAACTCGATCGGCATCCCCGTCAAAAGCAAATCCCAAATCGGCATTGTGTTCCAAAACAGCCGCTTGCAAACTGTCGAGATGAGTAGAACCGCAGTTAACATTAATACGAGATCCATCAGGAGAGTCGTGCAAACAGATCACATCCGCCCCCATTTGCGCGAACACCGCCGGCGCCAAACCCGCGGCCGCCCCCCAAGCCAAATCCAAAACTATCCGCATTCCCTCCAAATTCATCTGTTGCAGCGAATCACACAGCGAAGTGGCATAATCTTTAACCAACTCAGAGCGATGGTAGTGGTGTCCCCAAGCCAAGCTAGCAACCGGAATTTTTGCCCCTCGGATTCCCGCTTCGATTTGTTCCTGCAACTGCTGCGACAGCTTCGAGCCGTTTGAGTCGAAAAACTTAATGCCGTTGTCTTCTGGGGGATTGTGAGAAGCCGAAATCATCACTCCGCCGACCGACTCCGAAACACTTGCCAGATAAGCAACGCAGGGAGTGGGACACAATCCCAAATTCCACACTTCCAAACCGGCGGCCGTCAAACCCGCTGACAGTGCCATTGCCAGCATATCGCTGGAATTCCTGCTGTCTTGCCCCAAAATCACAGGCCCCTGGTTGGAGGTATTTTGGCGTAGAACTTGTCCAGCCCAGAAGCCGACTTGCAGGGCTAGGGGTGCATTCAGCAATTCTCCAACTTTCCCGCGAATGCCGTCTGTGCCGAAGAGTTTGGTATTGGGCAGGGGGAGGCTATCTCCCAGTAGAATCGTATCGCGTTTGACTGGCTGTACCGAGTTAGCAGCCGGAAACTCGCTGCCACGAGGGCGCGAAGGTGTCTGAACCATATTCACTCCTTTAGGAATATTCACACTCACACTTTGGGTTCATGTTACAACTGAAAGTCTTTATTTTCAGCCTAAACTCCATTTATTTCGTCAATTGCTGAGGCAACTTGCTCTGACAACCTACGCACAAAGCTTAACTTCATCGGAAAAATTTGTATTGTATCCAAGGGAAAAACTTTTTGTAGCGGGGGCGCGCCCACGCCCGGAAACCCGGTTTCTTTCAGTCTCCAGGCGTGAGGCTGCTGCTATTTGAGCCTGTCAGCCACTGCGTCTGTAGAAGGTTAATGCTGTATTGCCGTATATTTTATGGCGGCAAATTTCTAGGCCGGAAATCGGTTGTATCGATCGCTCTGGGCTGTGCTCGATCGCGATTTCGCCGTTTGGTGCTAGCATTTCTTGGCTGGCGATCGTGTTTAACACAGGTTCATACAAGTCGCTGGCGTAGGGCGGATCGAAGTAAATGCGATCGAACTGCTGCCCCGCTAGTGTCGCCAATTTCGCTGTCGCGTTTCCCCGCAGTATTTGGAATGTTTGGGACGAGTCTGCTACTTGCTCCCAGTTTTCGCGGATAATTGCACAAGCTTTCGCCGACTGTTCGATGCCTGTGACACTCGCGGCTTGACGACACAAAGCTTCTGCACCCATCGAACCGCTGCCGGTACAAATGTCAAGCCATCTACAATCTGCGATCGTCCCTTGCCAAATATTAAATAAAGCTTCTCTGACTCGCGAAGGTGTAGGGCGAGTTGCGAGTCCCGGCAGGGTTTTTATTTGGCGATTGCCAGAGATTCTCAGACTCATACAATTTTAGATTTTAGATTTTAGATTTTAGATTGGGGATGACTGAATAAATATAAATTTGGTGCATACTTACAGTTGCATTCTTTATTGAAACTGCTATCATTTAAAACTATAAACACCCGGTTTATACCACAAACCGGGTTTTGCACAAATCGCCTAAACGGCAACTTTTGCCCTCACCTGACTGACAAAATTTGACAGCATTTGCAATCCCGTACTCGAAGACTTTTCCGGGTGAAATTGCACGGCCATCAAATTGTCTTTAGCTATAGCCGCCGTCACATTTTGACTGCCGTGAGTCACAATTGCCGATCGCACTTCCCCATCAACTGGATCGACATAATAAGAATGCACGAAATACACCCAAGGATCAGACGGTAAATTTCCCCACAGCGACAAATCCGGCTGAGTAAATTGCAATTGATTCCATCCCATGTGGGGAATGGTCAAACCCGGTTCCGAGCGAAATCGGCGCACTTTTCCCGCAATAACGCCCAATCCCGGTTCTACGCCTTCTTCGGAACTTTCAAACAGAATTTGCAAACCCAAACAAATGCCTAAAAAAGGTTTTCCCGATGCGATCGCCCTTTTTATCGGTTCTATCAAATTGCGCGATCGTAAATTCTGCATTGCCGGGTCAAACGAACCCACTCCCGGCAAAACCACCGCATCAGCCTGCTCGATCATAGCAGGAGAATCTGTAATTTTTGGCACTGCACCCACATTTTCCAAGCCTTTACAGACCGAGTGCAGATTGCCCATGTCATAGTCCACTACTGCAATGACAGACATTGACTTACTTGCCTTATATTATCAATATCAGTATTATTGCACAAATATGACGGCGAAAATCCTGCTCACCTCATTTGATACTTGGCTTCCCCATCAGAAATCCAATTCTTCCGACGACTTATTAGCTAAGATTTCCCAAATCAAATCTTTGCCTGATTCCCTGACTTTTTTGAGGAAACTGCCAGTAGATTTTCAGCTAGCACCTAATTTAGCAATCGCCCAAATCAACCAACTCCAACCCGACACTATTATCTGCTGCGGTATGGCCGAAAGCAGGCAAAAATTAACTATAGAATCTTGCGCTTGCTGCGATCGCGACATTCGGCAAACATCAGTTAATCTCGAACCGCTAGTCGCTGATTTAGCTGCAACAGAAATCAGTCACGAAGCCGGAAAATTTGTTTGCGAAGCCCTGTATTATGCAGTTTTAAAACACCTTGCAGATTCTCAACTTAGCACCAAATGTATTTTTGTACACGTACCAATTTTGACAGAAGAAAATGCCGACAAAATTGTCGCCGATTTTTTATTAATTTTAACTCGCCTCCCTTAACAACTAACAACTAACAACTGACAACTGCCAACTAACAACTAACAACTGACAACTGACAACTGACAACTGCCAGTTGCCAACTGCCAAGTCTTTAGCCTCCGTAATTCCAACCGGTGCTTTCTAGCAGCAACGGATTTCCTTCTCGGTGGACGCCGGCTGCCAAAACTTCTCCCACATAAACTGTGTGGTCTCCGTGTTCCACAGAACCGACAACTTTGCACTCGATGTAACCCAGAGAATCCGAGATAATCGGACAACCAGTTTCCGCGCCCGGATAAAATTCTACATCTTCAAATTTATTGCCAACGCGGCGCTGCTGCTTGAAGAATTTCTGGGCTAACTCTTTTTGCCCTGCTTCTAGGAAACTCAAAGCAAAGACACCGCTGGCTTTGATCATGCCGTGGGATTTGGAGTCTTGCTTAACGCAGTTGACAACTAAGGGAGGGGTAAAGGAAGATTGCATCACCCAGCTAGCGGTGAAACCGTTGACTTCCTCCCCGTCTTTGACACCGCAGATGTACAATCCGTGAGGGATTTTCCGCAAGATGGTCTTTTTAGCTTGTTCGTCTAGCACGGGCTTACCTGTTCGATCGATAATTCTACACCGCTCAGTTTACCAATGTCGGGTCCACAAACCCACCTGTCTTAAGGGCTATTCGCTAATATTCCCTTTTTAGATCCCAAACTTGACACCAGTTTTCAGTGAAAATTAACAACTCACAACTATTATGAAACTCCATACTTTTTAAACCAATCTTGCATCCGTTTCCAAGCATCCTTAGCTTCTTTTTCCCGGTAACTGGGGCGATAGTCGGCGTTAAAAGCGTGCGGCGCATCTGGATAAAGCACAATTTCCGAACCACTGCTGCCAGTTTTGAGAACTTCCTGCATTTTCTCAACTGTATCGTTGGGAATTGACTGGTCTTTGCCCCCGTAAAGCCCCAATACAGGCACTTTCAAAGTTGCTGCAATGTCGATCGGCTGTTTGGGAGTTAAAGCCGTAGAATCGCCAACCAAACGCCCGTACCAAGCCACTCCAGCTTTGACTTTCGGGTTATGGGAAGAGTACAGCCAAACAATTCTGCCACCCCAGCAAAATCCTGTAATTCCCAACTTATTAATATTGCCTTTTCCTGATTTTTGTGCCCACTCTACGGTTGCATCTAAATCAGACATAACTTGAGCGTCGGGAACTTTCGAGACAACTTTACTAATAATTTCTTGAACCTCGGTGAGTTTAGAAACATCACCTTGACGGGCAAACATTTCTGGGGCGATCGCTAAATAACCTAATTTAGCAAAACGGCGGCAAATATCTTGAATGTGGGCGTGAACTCCGAAAATTTCTTGAATTACTAAAATTACTGGAAAATTGCTGCCGCTGGCTGGCATTGCTCTGTAGGCTGGAATTGAGCCGTCTTTGACGGGAATTTTTACCTCACCTGCAACTAAACCAGCAGCATCGGTATTGATAACGGCAGCCGCAATAGGATGAACTGCTAACGCAAATCCGGCGCTTAATGCGGTGACAGTAATAAATTGTCTGCGAGTTAAATCTTTCATCGGTAATGGGGAATGGGGAATGGGGAATGGGCATTGGGCATTGGGCATTGGTAATTGGTAATTGGGCATTGGTAATTGGAACTAACCAATGACTAATGACTAATGACTAATGACTACTGACTAATGACTACTGACGGAAAAGCCGATCGTGCTCTGGATGGTACAAGCGCGATCGCCCTGCTGCTGATTTTCCCAATGCCGGACTAATCACATACATTGTCGTTCTGATCAAATTATTTTCACGGGTAGCAACGGCCATTTTGTCAAGAGAAACCAGGACAATTTTTTCATCGGGCCAGCCCAACCGATAACAAATCGCTACAGGCAAATCCGATGGGTAATGTTCCATCAATTTAGCTTGAGCTTTTTCCACATGGCGGGCACTCAAGTACAGGCACAAACTCGCTTGATGAGCCGCTAAACTCGCCAATTCTTCGCGATCTGGTACTTCGGTTCTACCGCTAATTCTGGTCAAAATAATTGTCTGTACAATTCCCGGAACTGTCAACTCAATTTTAAGTTTAGCCGCCGCAAGTTGGAAAGCGCTAATTCCCGGAATTACCTCAAAAGCAATTCCCTCGGAGGCCAAAGCTTGCATTTGTTCACCCACAGCCCCGTATAAACAGGGATCGCCAGAATGCAGGCGGACGACGCTTTTTCCCTCGCGCACTCGTTGCACCATCAAAGGTACAATCTCTTCGAGGGTTTTATCGGCAGTTTGGATCACTTCAGCATCCGCGCGTACCCCCTGCAAAATTTGCTCTGGAACTAGCGAGTCAGCAAATAATATGACATCGGCTGCAGCCAGTAATTTTTGAGCCTTAACAGTCAACAAATCCGGGTCTCCTGGGCCTCCACCTACAATGTATACCCCTGGAATTAGGGATTCAATCTCTGTCAAACTCATTGCTGCTAAAAAATTTGCTAAATTTACGGACTCTTCCGGATGTACCTATTTTGGTTGGAAGTAATAGATGGTAGATGCACCCTGGTTTTGAACCCTAGAGACTAACCTCTCTGGGGTTTTTTATTGATCCTCTGGCAATTTCGGAGTGATATTTGCCCGATCGCTATTGGGGGAGACAACATCCGGTAAAGGTCGATCGAGCAAATAAAGCCAAGCTAACCCGCCCAACCCTAACACAATCCCAGTCAAGCTTACCATCTGTGCCGTCCGCAGCGGCCCGAACATCAAACTATCAGTTCGCAACCCTTCAATCCAGACTCTACCGGAACTGTAAGCTGCGATATAAACCAAAAATAAAGCACCAGTTTTTAAGCGAATTTTGCCCTGCAAATCGCGGAAAAATAAAGTTAGAAGCAACCCAAATACTGTCAAATTCCACAGGGATTCGTAGAGAAATGTGGGGTGGAAGTATTCAAAATTAGCATAGGCGGGCGGGCGGCTGTTTGGCGGAATATAGAGTTTCCAAGGCAAATCCGTAGGACTGCCAAAAGCTTCGGAGTTAAAAAAATTTCCCCAGCGTCCGATCGCCTGACCGAGAATTGCCGAAGGCGCGATTAAATCTGCCAATTGCCAAAAAGAAACTCGCTGGATTTTCGCAAAAATTAAAGCTGCGATCGTTCCACCCAAAATCGCCCCGTGAATTGCAATTCCGCCTTTCCAAATTGCAATAATATCTTCAGGCCTCTGGGCGTATTGCTGCCACTCAAAAGCCACGTAATAAATTCGAGCGCAGGGAATAGCGCCCAGAACCAGCCAAATTGCCAAATCACCCAATAATTCGGGATTTACGCGGCGTTTTTGGGCCAAGTATTGGGACAGACTGACCCCAATCAAGACGGCAGAAGCTATCAACAGCCCGTACCAGCGAATGGCTACGGGGCCAAGTTGAAAGATAATTGGGCCGGGCGATGTAAATTGAAACGCTAAGGGCAGAGCAAGAATATTTAGCACCATAAAAGTTGCATTAATTGTGATGGAAAACTGTTAAATTTGCACACCCTTTAACAAACTCCAGAGTTTATTTTAGGTGGCTGCGGTCATTTACACGCAATATTTGGGGAATTTTGCCAAAAAAGAAGGAAGAAGGAAGAAGGAATACCGTATGGGGAAAAGGCCATTAAGAACGTCCGAACCGTCGGGCGCGGTTGCTTGCTATACCTTGTGGCTTCTGCATAAGTGGCTTGAGGAGGATTAACGGCAGTTTTGGTCGAGAAGTTTTAATATGGAGGATGGCTTTAAATTTTCTGATGACCTATGTCTCCTACTTCCGTTTCTCAGGTGTACTCTTCTGGTAATTCCAGGGGTGCGAATCAGTCTCGCAAGACTGCTGCTTTGGCTGTTGAGTCGGGTAAAATTCCGCCCTTGCTGGGGGCGAGTTTAGCTGAGTTAACGGAGTGGGTGCAGCAGCAGGGACAACCGGCTTATCGGGGAAAGCAGTTGTACCAGTGGATTTATGAGAAAGGTGCGCGATCGATCTCTGACATTTCTGTATTCTCGAAACAGTGGCGCGAGACTGTTGCTAAAATTCCGATCGGGCGATCGACAATTCACTATCGATCGGTCGCACCAGACGCCACCGTAAAGTATCTCTTAAAATTGGCAGACGGTCAAATCATTGAAACAGTCGGCATTCCCACCGATAAACGGCTGACTGTGTGCGTCTCAGCCCAAGTTGGCTGCGCGATGGGCTGCGACTTTTGCGCTACCGGAAAAGGCGGTTTCAAGCGCAATTTAGAAGTAAACGAAATCGTCGATCAAGTCTTGACAGTACAGCAAGATTTCGGCCGCAGAGTCAGCCACATCGTATTTATGGGAATGGGCGAACCCCTGCTGAATTTCGATAACGTTGTAGCTGCTGTCAAGTGTTTGAATCAAGACGTAGGAATTGGACAGCGAAACATCACTATTTCCACAGTCGGGATTCGCAATCGCATCAGCCAACTAGCTGAACATCAACTGCAAGTTACCCTCGCCGTCAGCCTCCACGCTTCCAATCAAAGATTGCGCGAAGAGTTAATTCCTAGCGCCCGCCCTTATCCTTTGGGTGAGTTAATCGCAGAATGTCGGGAATATGTGCGATCGACTGGGCGCAGATTAAGTTTTGAATACGTACTTTTAGCAGGTGTGAATGACTTGCCAGAACACGCAGCCGAGTTGGCTAGTCAGTTGCGCGGCTTTCAGTGTCACGTCAATTTGATTCCTTATAATCCGATTCAGGAAGCTGAATATAAGCGACCGACTCCCAATCGAATTAACAGTTTCGTTGCGACTTTGAAGGAAAAGAAAATTGCAGTTAGCGTGCGCTATTCTCGCGGATTAGAAGCAGATGCAGCCTGCGGACAATTGCGGGCATCCGAGATTTAGGATTGGATTTTTAACCGCTAAAAATTGTCCTACGGTGCGTCAGAGTGCGTTATTTTATCGATGATTATAGCAATCCTAAATGAGTTGTAAATGTTTTACCCCACCCCAACCCTCCCCTTACTAAGGGGAGGGAGTAAGAAATTCACCAATGATTTAGGATTGGCTATATCTTCTGACACACTCTACTAATTTAGCTACAAGCGTTTAACAAGTATCCACCGCAACTCTAACGGCGGTGTTTGTTGCACAGAAAATAAATCGCGCCCGCTAGCCCAACTGACAAACCAAGGTGTCGGCGGCCACGCAGAGTCAGGCAAATGTTTCTGTTCGTATTCAATTACCGATTCATCAGAAATAATTTCTAACGGCAAACCCTCGATTGCTGCTTGCAATTCTTGCCTGGTAATCAGATAAGACCAACACAATTCAGACATTTGTTTTGCCATCTCATCGGGTTCGTACCCCTCTACAGCTAAGAAAGCACTGAATAATATAAACCCGCCGCTTAAAACAGCATCGGACATTTTACCCAGAAAAAGACGAATTTGTTCGGGGTAGCGGAAATGAGAGAGAACTTCGGTAGCAATGGCTAATTTGTACCGATAAGTTTTCATCCTCAATAATGGGTCTAAAACGTCGCCTTGGGTGACATTTATCGGCAAGTTTTCGGCGGTTGCTGCTGCTGATAGCTTCTCGGCAAATATCGGTGTTAGTTCGATCGCATCCACGGAATGGCCTAACCTTGCTAAAGGCAAACTATTGCGCCCTGGGCCTGCACCGACATCTAAAATAGGTGTTTTTCCCGGTTCGCCTAATTCGGCAGCAATGGCGATGACTTTGGCATCGGGATTGCTGCCGAATAAAGGTTCGGGGCGAATATCCGGCCAGCTATGATATTTTTGGGCCATTGATTCGATTTGAATCTGGGTATTCAGAGTAATGCCGCCAGCTAAACCGCTTTGGGAATTGGCGGGAAAGTATGAGACTATTAGATTAGCGTGGGGGGAATTTTTGAATCCTTCTGCTAAGGCGTTGGCGATTAATGTTCGCAAGTTTTCGGCTTGGGCAGCGTCTATGTTTTGTCCGAGAATGTTTAAGAAGTCAGAGAGTAATTTAAGATAGTCGTCTAGCATCGATGGCAAGCAAGGCAGATAGAATTCTCCCTTGATGCCGATGTTCTTTTTGAGCCTTTCTTTGAGAATTAATTTCAGGGGATTGGAGTCAGTCAGCGGCGGGCCTGTTTCGGGTGATTCGCTGACGGGCAATTGGGCAATAGATGCGGCACTGGTGAGGTTTTTAGTCACAATCTTTTTGATTAGATTCGGCAATAAGTGCGATCGCACCGAGCATAATCTTGTGCTCTTGCACCTGAATTCGAGCGTGCAGTGTTTCTGCTGTATCATCAGGCAATACCGGCACCGCAGCCTGCATTAAAATCGGCCCGCTGTCTACTTCTAAACGGGCGATATGCACCGTACATCCAGTGATTTTAACCTTGGCGGCTAGTGCTTGCTCGACGGCGCGAATTCCTGGAAAACTCGGCAGTAAGCTGGGGTGAATGTTTATAACGCGATCGGGAAAAGCATCAAACAAAACTTTGGTAACAATTCGCATCCAACCCGCCATCACGACCCATTCTACATCATAATCTTGGAAAGTTTTGACAATTTTTGTATCTAATTCTTCGCGACTTTTGCAGTCGCGGTGATTGAGAAGAATCGAGGGAATGCCGTATTTTTCGGCTCTGGCTGCGGCTTTGGCTTCGGGATTGTTGTAAATTAATACTGGGATTTGAGCGTTGAGTTGTTGGTTTTGGATGGCTTGGGCAATTACCTCGAAATTGCTGCCGCTTCCTGATGCCAAAACTCCTACTTTTAATGGAGTGTGAGCGGGAGCGATTCTCTTCGTTGGCGTAGCCCCCGTAGGGGCGGGCTTCGCTAACGCACTTTTGCCAATCTCAGGAGAAATGAGGCAGGCATTGGAATTAACAGATACTGGATTAGCGGTCATTCGATTTTAGATTTTAGATTTTAGATTTTGGAGGCGACCCCACGGATTAATTCGGGGCTTGAGGATTTTAGATTTTAGATTTTGGATTGATTCCACGGATTAATCACGTGGCGGGTACTATCAAGAAATTCGCTTGTCATCAAGATAAAAACTATTCACTCGTATTCTACTATAGAGGTAAATGGTGCTTGGTCGCACTCTACATGGAAATATTGGCTAAGTCCTAAGTATATTTGGTTATGTGACTTACTGATTCAACCCTATTCTACAATATTACCAAAAAACTCTTCCCTGAGAATCGAATAAAGTTTTAGATCCCAATATCTGCCTTTTACAAATAGCTGCTGTCGCAATATCCCTTCCAATTGCATCCCCACTTTTTCCATCACCCTAGCTGAAGCAATATTGTTAACTTCACATCGAGCCACAATTCGATTCAGCAACATCTCCCGAAAACCGAAGTCAATCACTGCATTGACAGCCTCGCTCATGTATCCTTCGCCCCAATATCTTCTAGAAAGTGCGTAGCCAATTTCCGCCCGGCTGTGCGTCATGCTCCATTCTACAAATCCGCAAGTACCGATAAATTTTTTCTCGGCTTTGTGGACGATTCCCCAATCTACAAGCTCTCGTCTTTTGTACATTTTAGTAATGGATTTTAGAAAGTATTTAGTATCTTCGATAGATGTGTGAGTTGACCACATTGTGTATTCTGATACTTCCGGGTTGCAAGCATACTCAAACATATCGCTAGCATCGTTTAAAGTAATTTTTCTGAGCAGGAGCCTTTCAGTTTCTATAGTGGGTAAATGAGCTAATATATCGAGAAGATTCATTTTGACATTGACCTATATTGTGATACCATTTAAAACTAAAAGCTAAAATTTACAAGCCAATGGTTCGGATTAAATTTGGGCGTTTTAACTGGTTGGATAATGATACGATCGCAGCTTGGACTTTCTTGGCCCCAGCTTTGCTGTTTTTGGGTACTTTTTTGATTTGGCCGATCGCCTATTTATTTTACCTCAGCTTTACCAGCGGCAGCTTTACCCAGTCGGGAGTGCGTTGGATTGGCTTCAACAACTACTGGCGTCTAGTCACAAACCCGGATTTCTGGCAAATTCTCCAAAACACGCTCTATTTTACTACTGCAACAGTCATTCCCAGTTTAGTGATTCCATTGGGTTTGGCAGTTTTGCTAAATCGCTCGTTTGCTTGGCGAGGAGCTCTCCGCACCGCTTATTTTATTCCTTCGATTACCTCTCTAGTTGCAGTTGGCTTGGGTTGGCGGTGGTTGTTTCAAACCGAAGGCCCGGTGAATAATGCCCTAAGTGCGATCGGCTTAAATCCAATTCCTTGGCTGAGTAGCACAGTTTGGGCAATGCCAGTGATCATTCTGCTCAGTGTTTGGAAACAATTAGGCTTTAATATGGTAGTATTTTTAGCAGGATTACAAGCAATTCCGGTAAATCGTTACGAAGCCGCAGAATTGGATGGAGCTAATGCTTGGCAGCAATTTTTGTACATCACTTTACCCGGTTTGCGGCCGACTTTAGTATTTGCTACCGTCACTACTGCTATTTTTACCCTGCGGAGTTTCGAGCAAGTTTACGTCATCACCGGCGGCGGCCCTTTGAACTCTACTAATTTGCTAGTTTATTATATTTACGAGCAAGCTTTTTCGCAATTTGATTTTGGCTATGCAGCCGCTGCAGCAACTTTCCTGATGGCTATAGCTTTGATATTAGTCTATTTACAACTAAAAGTTTGGGGCGAAGATGCTTGATATCACGTCCGGTAGCATCCTTCGTGTATGGGCGGGGCGCGTTTACGAGATTGTTTGTTTTAGGCAATTATTATTGGTAAAACTCGCCCATACACGCAAATTATACAATTAACCATGTCCAATGCCCAATTACTAATTCCCAATTTTATACTCCATGTGCTCTGCTGTTTGTTCTGCTTGTCCTGTACCCAAAAGTTTCCCGACAACGTGCAAAGACATATCAATTCCCGCAGCAATTCCCCCAGAAGTGATGATTTTGCCGTTATCTACAAATCGCTGATTTTCGATAATAGTTGTGTTAGGAGCTAATTCTCTCAATAACTCCAATGCCTGATTGTGGGTAGTTGCTGCCAAACCTTCCAACAAGCCAGCTTTTGCTAAAAGCAGCGAACCCGTACAGACAGAAAGCACTAATTCTGCTGTTGGCGCACAATCTTTTATCCAATTAACAACTGCTGAATTATTGATTAACTTTCTCGTACCTTGCCCTCCCGGTACAATTAAAATATCCGGTGGCGGACAATCGAAAATGGTGCAGTCGGGATTTATGCTCAAACCGTTGCGGGCGTTGACAGCACCGGGATGTTGGGCTACGGTAGAGACGGCAAAAGGTTGATCGCCTTTACTTAATTCTGATGTCACCGAAAACACTTCAAAAGGGGCTGCAAAGTCCAGTACCTCGACATCATCGAACATTAAAATAGCTACATTCCTACTTGCCATAAGACATACTTCTGATAGAGACCAAAAATATCGGCGATTTGTTATCGTAGAACTGGTATTATTTAAATTATTAAAGCTATGCCGAAAAAAAATCGCCATCGCGCCCTAAAAATCAGTTTTTTGTGTCTTGCTTGTGCCTTAGCAATTGCTGTAGCACCAATTTTTACACCAGCTCAATCCACAAGTCAATTAGAATTTCGCATTACTCAATTAGAACGTCAAATTTCTGAACTCCGAGGACAAATCTACAGTTTGCAGAATCAAAGTTCTAGAGTTAACCGGCCTCAGTCTTCTTCCCCTTCAGGTTCTGGTCGCACAAATCCTAGAACGCTGTCGGGAGACCCGATGTTTGACAATTTAGCAACCTTGGCAATTGAAACTAAGCAAGATGTTATTAAAATTCAAGAACGCTTGTCAAAGCTAGAAGCGTCGAGAAATCGCTAGAGAAGGAAGAAGGAAGGCACGACACGGATTTGGGCACGGATTAATTATTGAGCAAAAGTCGGGATTCAGAAGTCACGAGTCAGAAGGAAGAGGGAATAGGGAAGAGGAAAGGTACGACACGGATACACGGATTAATTATTGAGCAAAAGTCGGGATTCAGGAGTCACGAGTCAGAAGGAAGAGGGAATAGGGAATAGGGAAAAAGTTAGTAGTCAGAAGCAAGAGGGATGAAGTCATATTCTCCCCAACTCAAAACTCAAAACTTTCTCCCTCTCCCCCTCTCCCATTCTCTGACGTTGAGGTCGAGAACAGCAGGGTCTGCTAAAAATTAAGTTGCAGAACTATTCAATGATATGGAAATAATAGGCTGCAACCAAAAAATTGATTGCTAACAGCAAGAGAAACCAGCCTGCGCGAAATGTGTAAGGGAATTTGCCCGTTTTCATCACGGAGTCGGATTTTAATTGGTTCTTCGCTATCTCTGCCATAGGTAAAGCTCCTAATTCATAATGTCACTGTATTTACAAATAGCAGAGAGCGTCGCACTTATGCACAATCCTCTAGAGTTATTTTTTGTAACAAGGAGTTTATACCGAGTGGAATTCAAATTAATTTCAATCGCTCTCTCCGGCGTGGTAGGAACTGCGGACGAGAGGCCCCGATCGCACGTGCTCAAACCCCATCTCCCGCGCGATCGACCCGAAACGGTCAAATTCGGCTGGCGTCCAGTATTTACGCACTGGGAGGTGCTCTAGAGATGGTCTCATGTATTGACCGAGGGTGAGCCGATCGCACTTGGCGTCCCGCAAATCAATCATCGCTTCGACTATCTCGGCTTCGGTTTCCCCGTGCCCCAACATCAAACCGGATTTGGTGGGAATAGTTGGGTCATATTGCTTAACAATACGCAGAACGTCGATCGAGCGATCGTACTTCGCCCCCCTCCGCACCGGCCCTTGCAACCGACGCACCGTCTCAATATTGTGGTTGTAACAAGCCGGCTTAGCCTCCACCACCGTGCGAATTCGCTGTCGCTGCAACTCATCGAGGCCGGAATTCTCCCCATCGGGGGCGGGCACGGGGGCACCGCCCCTACCCGTTCCCCCCCAAAAATCCGGCGTCAGTACCTCAATTTCAGTATCCGGGTTAAGAAGACGGATTTGGGCGATCGTCCTGGCAAACCAACCCGCACCCCCATCCGGCAAATCATCCCTCGCCACCGAAGTCAGCACCGCATAGCGCAAACCCAACAACTGCACAGCTTCGGCCACCTTTTGCGGTTCCTCCGGGTCGAGGGGCATCGGAGAATGACCTTTATCTACTTGACAAAAAGCACAAGCGCGGGTGCAAGTCGGCCCCATCAACAAAAAAGTCGCCGTTTTTTGCGCGTAGCACTCGCCCCGGTTGGGACATCTCCCCTCCTCACAAATCGTGTGAATTTGCCGCTGTTTGATAATTTTTTGCACTTGGGAAAGTTCGCTAGCTTTGCCAACGGGCCTACGCAACCACTCCGGCATCGCCTCGATTTCACCCCGCATTTGGGTGGCAATTGCTTTGACTGTAGGAGTTTGAGGAATTTGGGGCGACATATAATTAAGTGGCGAGCAAGTTAATTCCTTCGATCGTATCCGAAATCAAAGCCCCTGAACTTGTAGGAGTATCACCCGAAATCAGAATCGCACCAAGGTGCAACAAAACTAAACTCGCCCAGAATTATGGGTAGAATTCTGTTAGGGATATACTGAAGGTTGCAAATCATCACTCATTCATTACTGAAGGAGTCAGTCGTGGCTGGTCAAAAAATCTTGGTAATCGATGACAGTAAAGTCATCCGCCTCCGAGTCCGAGAGATGTTGCCTCAGGGTAACTTTGAAATTCTAGAAGCAAAAGACGGCGAAGAGGGACTCAAACTGATCCGTCAAGCCCGGCCAAATCTAATTATGTTAGATTTCCTACTGCCCAAAGTCAGCGGTTGGGAAGTGTATCAAAAAGTGCAAGCCCATCCTGAGCTTTCTAAGATACCTTTGGTGATCATGTCGGGCCGCGAAGAAGAGGTGATGGAAAAAATTCCGAAACCCTTTGAGAAGCATTTTTTTGCATTCATCGCCAAACCGTTTGAGAAAAAGCAGCTAACCGAGGCGATCAAATCGGCGATGGTACTGGCCAAAAAGAAACCAGTGCCGGAAGCCCCAGTCGCCGCCGCTGCACCCACTTCTGGAGGGGGCGCCGCCGAAATTCAGGCGATGACTGCCAAAATGGCGAAAATGCAAGCGGAAATTGATGCACTCAAAAAACAAATGACTCAGGTGATTACGATCATCAAGCAGAAATTGAAATAATTCTGCTGTTTTTTGAAGGCACTTATGTAGAAGGAAACTTCCACACCGTGAAACTTTCAGTTGAGTCTCAAAGGCTGCGATTTTATCCGCATTTTTTTGCCAAATTGTTTGAGCGAGTGCGATCGCCAATAGCCTGCAACTGGTTTATCAAAATCCCAGTGAGAAAATCAATTAAAAGTTAAAAATAAAACAAGGGAGGAAATTAATTATTAATTAATATTAGGATTTTTAATTCCCGCTCGTTCCACACTCAATTATCAACTCCTCAGTCTCATTTTTTTGGTTAATGACTAACGACTATTCCGATTTTTTGCCTCAACTGCGTGCCTCAACAGAGCAATTATTGAAAAGATTAGACTGCTTCGATCAAGCGCAGGTATTAGCGATCGGAGATTTGACCTTGGACGAGTTTCTTACCGGACAAGTAGAGCGAATTTCCCGCGAAGCACCTGTGTTGATTTTGCGCTACGAAAATACTCAGCAAGTACCCGGAGGTGGCGCAAATGCTGTCTATAATTTAGCCAAACTGGGAGGCAAAGTAAAAGTTGCTGGTTTGGTGGGAAAAGACGACCAGGGAAAGGCTTTGTGCGGTATTTTTGAGGCAGCGGGAATTGATACGGGTGGGATTTTAATCGATTCGCAGCGTCCAACTGTCACCAAAACTCGAATCTCCGGGCACGCGCGGCAGTCGGTGACTCAGCAAATTGTTCGAGTCGATCGCAAATCGGACGAGTTGCCGGATTTAGATTTGCAGTTGCAACTGGCAGACTACATCCGGCAGCAAATACCGACAGTAGATGCAGTGGTTTGTTCCGACTACGGCGACGGAGTTTGGACGAATTTGGCGATCGAATCTGCAGTGGTTCCCGGCAAAACAATTGTAGACGCTCAAATAAATTTGCAGCGATATTCTGGAGCAATGCTGTTTACTCCGAACTTGCCAGAAGCCGAGCAAGCCGTCGGATATGCTATCAAAAACCCTCAAACTTTAATGCAAGCAGGACGCGATTTATTGAACTTAACTCAAGCTCAAAAAATCCTGATTACTCGCGGCGAAGAAGGGATGACTTTGTTTGAAAGGGCGAACGGCGAAGAAATCAAAAATTCACCCCCTCCAACATCCATTTGTGAAAAGGGGGAATTTGCCATTCAAAGTTGGGACATTCCCCCTTTTAACAAGACTGATGTATTCGACGTAACTGGTGCTGGAGATACAGTTGTAGCAGCAATGACTTTAGCTTTGTGCGTCGGTGCATCGGGTTGGGAAGCGGCAGTTTTGGGCAATTTGGCGGCTAGTATTGTCGTGCGTCAATTCGGTACGGCAACGACGACTGCAGACGAAATGAAAGAAGCTTTGAAAGAAATGAGCAGTCAGTAGGCAGTAAGTAGGGGCGATGCCTGTGAGTGCCCGCTACCAACTGACTACTGACTAATGACTAATGACTAATGACTAATGACTACTGACTAACGACTAACGACTACTTACTTTTTTTCAAAATTTGCCCCTTGTCATCAATTGTCAAACCGCTATTGGGAAAATCGCTCTTTGTCAAACGGTTAATCAACCCCACAGTTCTAAATTTGTTATCAACAGCCGGAACACCTCGCCCGTCAAGTTGGACGGGGATAATCTTACCAGAAACAAAATCCCCTTGCGGAGTCATTTTCACATCTAAAATTAGAGATTGACCGAGTGCTCCTGCTGTAGACAAAGTGCGATAACCCAAAAAATTTCCCAGAGAGTAAGCAATCAATTTACCTTTATAAAGTTCCATTGCTCGCGGAACGTGCGGGCCATGGCCCAAAATCAAATCGGCTCCCGCATCAATCATCGTCCGCGAAAACAAAACCATATTTCCCCGGTTTTCTCCGTAAAAGAACTCAGTTTTATTTCTCACATTGATAGCTCCCGTTCCTTCAGCTCCAGCATGAACTGATATCACTACAATATCAGCCTTTTCCTTGGCTTTTTTGACAACTTCTGCTCCCGCTTTCAGTTCCAGCAAAGAATTGTGAACTTCGCCGTAGTTACTGAAACCGATAAATGCAAAATTCACGCCCTTGACATTTTGATACACAATTTGATCTCTTTTACCAACAGCCTTCATGCCGTTGCTGTCGATGTTTTTAATCGTGTCCTTAAATCCTTGCTCGTTAAAATCGTAAGAGTGATTGTTGGCAACATTTAAAATATCAAAACCAACATCTTTGAAAATTTTGGCATAACTCGGAGGCGTCCGAAAGGCAAACAGCATTCGTCCGCCGCCTGCTTTGGAACTGTAAGGATGATCGGTCATCGTGCTTTCAAAATTGCCAAACAGAATATCAGCTCCTTTGAGGTACGGTTTTACCGACTCTAATAACATCTCTTTTTTTGCCGGCAGTTTGTTGTAGGGATAATTTGTGCCGGGGATCATGTCGCCAACTGCTTTGATGCTGACAGTGGCGGGCACAATGGCAGGTTTTTTGGCAGCCGGAGATGGCGATTTTGGAGCGGGCAGGGGTTTGGCTGCGGGTGTCGAGCTCACTTCTTGTACCGCAGGCTTTGACGTTAGAGGGTTATTAGTAGCGGTGGTTGAGGATTTGTAAAGTTGAGAAGCCAGAACCAAGCCGGATATCGGCACGAGAATGAGACTCAGAGCAGCGAGTGACAGCCCAGATTTTTTAGTTTTAGTGCGGGCTAATGCTGGCTGCGGCGATGGCTTTTGCTGCCTTTGGTTTGGGGGTTTTGGAGTTGGGATTTGAGGGGGTTGGGGCGGAGATTTTTCTGGTGTTTGAGGGGGCGCCGTTGTGACGTTTTGAGTTTTTTCTAGCTTGGGCAAAGTCACAGGAATGGGAGAAGCGGCTACACTAGCTGCTACTGCTGCACTCGCAGCTACTGCTGCATTCACCGCAACTAATGGACTCACGGGTACGGAAGTCAAGCGTTTTTTTAATTCTACTGTCTGAGTCCAAGCGGGCAATTGCTCGCCGTCGCGCCGCCCGTAAACTGTCACTGAGTAAAGGTTATTTGGTTGCAGCCGCTGCAACCCTTTGACTGCGACTCGGAGACAGGCTTCTTCTGCGGGTAAATGTTCTGCTTCCAGCAGCAGATGCAGGGTGTCATTTTCCCGGCTGGCTTTAGCCGTGACGCCGAAGCTTTGGAGTGCTTGGCTGATCAGAAATGCGATCGCCCTGGCATCGCCTTCTTTTGCTAAATTTAAAATATCTTGTTGGCTCACAAACGCCTCTACTCTCACACTAAAAATTTAGCTCGATCTTATATCAAATTTGGCGGCACAGGATGAAATACCGATTGATTTAACTTAAGTAAGTGGGTACAAATAAACAAAACGTTGGCAGAGGACGCCTGCGTGAAAGGGTCTACTCGCTCTCACTATAGCTCCTAACTAAATCCGACCCTACTTTTACAAGATAGTATGATTTTTGGCGCTGGCTAGCTGAATACAATAGACCTCTTGCGAAAGTCTCAGACGAGCGCTAGTTTGTCTTCAAAAAAAGTTCATAATTATAAATACCAGCG
>NZ_JAUBPI010000093.1:0-25249 GCF_036700645.1 Microcoleus sp. S36b_A4
CGCTGGTATTTATAATTATGAACTTTTTTTGAAGACAAACTAGCGCTCGTCTGAGACTTTCGCAAGAGGTCTATTAGTATGTGAAAATGATGCTATGGGTTTGGGTTGAGTTATTCACAGCGACAGGAGATACGATCGCTCAAAAGGAATGGATTTGACAAATTAGTTTGATTTTTGCAAAATCTGGAAACACAGGCGATCGATTACACTTGGGCACATCAGGGACACGGCACTGCCGTGTCCATAACTGTATTTTAAGCAACAATCCGATCGCCCAAATCCGTCTCAACATCCGCTATCAGCCCGTATTTTCCCTGTATTCCCAATGGCCGACTTGCTTATCTGCGTAGAAATCATCATAAAATATGGGTGGAAACCCCATCCTTCTAGGACGGCTTTGCATTTTTGCCACAATTTAAGCAGAAAGCTGAGAGGTTTCGCTGTAGAATAGAATATGCAGCGAGACCAATAGAATGTACCTGACTCAAAAGAACCAAATCCGCAATCTAAACAAGTCTGAGTTTTTGGCACTGCGAGAGTTGTGTCGTCTTAGCAAAAATCTCTACAATGTAGGGCTTTACACTGTTCGACAATACTACTTTCAGGAGCGCAAACACTTGCGTTACGAATCTGCCTACCATCTGTGCAAAGAGAACGAGAACTATCGTTTGCTAAACACGGATATTGCTCAACAAACTTTGAAAGTAGTAGACAGAACGTTTCACAGTTTCTATGCCTTGATTAGCGCTGTTAAATCTGGCAGCTATCAACCGAAGGTGAGATTGCCTCACTACTTACCCACAGATGGCTACTTTGTATTGATAATTCCTCGGATCGTGGTTAAGGATGGACGGTTTAATGTACCGATGTCCAATGCTTTCAAGAAGCTGTTTGGAGCGGTATCTATTCCATTCCCGGAGAGACTCAATCCTGAAGCTATCAAAGAAGTTCGGATACATTCTAAGTACAATGCTCGATTCTTTGAAGTCGAGTTTGTTTCCCAGGTTGAACCAGAACCTGTTGAAACAGTCGTTGATAGCGCTCTTTCGATTGATTTTGGATTGGACAATTTGGCTACTTGCGTTGACACCAATGGGGCATCCTTTATTGTGGATGGTCGTAAACTTAAATCTATTAACCAGTGGTTAAACAAAGAAAATGCCAGATTGCAATCTATCAAAGATAGACAAAAGATTGAGCGTCTCACTGAGCGTCAAGCTAGATTGCTTGTCAATCGAAACAATCAAGTTAGGGACTATCTCAACAAAACGGCAAGGCTGATTATTGACCATTGCATTGCCCATAAAATTGAGCGCGTGATTGTCGGGTTCAATTTGGGCATGAAGCAGGAAATCAATATTGGCAGTCGCAACAATCAGAACTTTGTCCAAATTCCTTTTCACACTTTGAGAGGTAAGCTGAAATCGCTTTGTGAGCGTTACGGCTTGCTCTACCTTGAACAGGAAGAATCGTATACAAGCAAGGCTAGCGCTTTGGATGGTGACGATTTGCCCGTCTACAATGCCGACAAACCACCAACTTACCAATTTTCTGGCAAGCGTGTTAAGCGCGGATTGTATCGGACTTGGGAAGGACATTTGATTAACGCTGATTGTAATGGTGCTGCAAATATTGGCAGAAAAAGTAAGCAGAATGGTTTTACCGGACTGTCTAGAGGCTGTTTGGCACAGCCATTACGAATCAAGATCCACGCTTGATTGCGGTTCTTAAGAATCCCTCCGCTTCAGGCAGGGGAGTGTCAAATACTTTGTCAAGTTAAGAAAATATTTTTTTGATTCATCCAGGAGCGAGAAAAAAAAATGTACATTGTACAAATTGCCTCGGAGTGCGCCCCCGTCATCAAAGCAGGGGGTTTGGGCGACGTAGTTTACGGTTTGAGTCGGGAGTTGCAGAATTCCGGTCACTGCGTCGAGATTATTCTACCCAAGTACGACTGCATGAGGTACGACCACATTTGGGGACTTCACGAGGCTTACCGGGATTTGGCTGTGCCCTGGTACGGCGGCGAAATCCTTTGTGATGTCTTGTGTGGCTGGGTGCACGGGCAGTTGTGTTTTTTCATCGAACCTCGCTCTCAAGATAACTTTTTTAATCGTGGCTGTTATTACGGGTGCAATGACGACAATATGCGGTTT
Source organism: Microcoleus sp. S36b_A4 (assembly GCF_036700645.1). Lineage (NCBI taxonomy): Bacteria > Bacillati > Cyanobacteriota > Cyanophyceae > Oscillatoriales > Microcoleaceae > Microcoleus > Microcoleus sp. S36b_A4. The sequence continues at coordinate 2,157 of NZ_JAUBPI010000093.1, forward strand.
GCATTTTTCAGCAAAGCCGCTTTGGAATTTTTGCTCAGAAGCAACAAGCGTCCCGATGTGATTCACTGTCATGATTGGCAAACTGGTTTGGTTCCAGTCATGCTGTTTGAAATTTACAAATACAATTGGATGGAAAATCAGCGAGTCTGCTATACCATTCACAATTTCAAACATCAAGGCATGGGAGGTAGCGATATTTTGAATGCAACGGGTTTGAATCGAGAGGATTATTATTTTGATTACGATCGCCTCCGAGATAACTTTAACCCTTTTGCTATCAACTTTATGAAAGGTGGTATTGTTTACTCGAACTTTGTCACCACAGTTTCGCCACACCATGCTTGGGAAGCTCACCTCGGCGAGTGTGGCTACGGTTTGGGCCACACATTGCATTTATATCAAGATAAGTTTCGCGGGGTGCTCAACGGCATCGATTACGATGTGTGGAATCCGGATAGCGATCGCTATATTCCTCACCACTACAATCAGAAGGATTTGGCAGGAAAAGCGAAAACTAAAAAAGCTTTGCGCGATCGGCTGTTCCTGCGCGATGCTGATAAGCCTATTATTACCTTTATCGGTCGTTTGGACGACCAAAAAGGCGTTCATCTCGTTCACCATGCAATTTATTACTCTCTGAGTAAGGGAGCGCAATTCGTGCTTTTGGGTTCCGCGACGGAAGCGGGAATTAACACGCATTTCCAGCACGAAAAATACTTTTTAAATGACAATCCAGACTGCCATTTAGAACTAGGTTTTAATGAAGAACTGTCGCACTTAATTTATGCCGGTGGGGATATGATTGTGGTTCCCAGTAATTACGAACCCTGCGGGCTGACTCAGATGATCGGGTTGAGGTACGGCACTGTTCCTGTGGTGCGGGGAGTTGGCGGTTTGGTGAATACTGTGTTCGATCGAGATTACGACACCCGCCACCTCCCGGAAGAACGCAACGGTTACGTATTTTATCAAACCGACTACTCGGCTTTAGAGTCGGCGCTCGATCGGGCGATCGGATTGTGGTATGACTATCATGATGAATTTGAAAAACTCATGCTTCAAGGCATGAATTGTGACAATTCGTGGAAATATCCAGCTAAAGACTATGTGGAAATTTACGAGTTAATTAGACACAAATAATCCGTAGGAGGCCAGTGTGCAACTTACTAACTGTAGGTGTGCACTGGTAGCCCGCGTCTTAGTGGCTGTTGAGCCTGGTTGCGAAGTCGGGCATTTGATACATGGCGGTGACGCGAATCGCTTGGGAGATGGCTGTTGCTTTTTTTTGGGCGCGCGAGGTTGTTTAAAGAATCTTTTTAAATTTGGCGTTGCATAATTGCGGCATGATTTGGATTTTTTGTGTGGGATGGGCTCTGTTCGCGCGAAGGCGTGTATTTTCATCGCAGGCGGGACACCCTACAATAATCATGCTCAAATTTAGCAACGCCAAATTTTTGACCTAATCGGCGGGCCATAACACAATACGCTTGGGTTAAGGAAAATTGTAGCGAAAATGTTGGGCGGAGTGAAACGGAGGGTTCGTTACACGGGCCCAACCTACGCACGATCGGTTTTTTTAGCACTAATTGAACCGTATTGGGCTATAACAAAGTCTTTTCGGAAAAAAACTGCCGGTTGAGCGAAGTCGAGACCGGATTTCTGACCAGCAGTGCGTCAGCCCTAAAATAGTTACGATCTCGATCATCAAATAAGAATTATTTGCATTAATATAGTAAAGCACTGACTATAGATGGCTGTAGAGAGACCATCGTGTCAATTACCAGATGAAAAAATCTATCATTATAGAACAATGAGCATTTCTCGGCGTATTTTTCTTGCCAGTGGTACAGCAATGGCTGTCGTGGCCGTGGGGGAACTAAGCAAAAAAGCCCCTGTCGCAGCCCAAACCGGCACTCTCAACCTTTATTCAGCACGTCACTACGATACTGATAATGAGTTGTACCAAAGCTTCACCAAAAAAACTGGGATCAAGGTTAACCTCGTTGAGGCGGATGCTGACCAACTAATTGAACGGATCAGAAGTGAAGGTGCAAATAGCCCTGCTGATGTTTTCATCACGGTGGATGGTGGACGTTTGTGGCGGGCCAAACAAGCAGGTATTCTGCAACCTGTTTCTTCAACAGTCCTGACATCGGCAATTCCAGCAAGTTTGCGAGATCCTCAAGGTTTCTGGTTTGGTCTATCGCGCCGGGCCAGGGTGATTGTTTATAACAAAAGCAAGGTGAACCCTGCTCAATTGTCAACCTATGAGGCGCTGACAGAACCTCGGTGGAAAGGCAAAATTTTAGTGCGATCGTCCACTAATATCTATAATCAGTCTCTGGTTGGGGCTATGTTAGCAGCTCATGGAGCTCAAAAAACAGAAGCTTGGGCGCGAGGATTAGTCGCTAATTTTGCGCGTCCTCCAGAGGGAAATGATACGGCACAAATCAAGGCTGTTGCTGCTGGGGTAGGCGATCTTGCCATTGTTAATACCTATTATGTAGCTCGCTTAATGAAATCCAAAGATCCAGCAGAACAAGCGATCGCGGCGAAAGTAGGTGTATTTTTCCCCAACCAGCGCGATCGGGGTACCCACGTCAATATTTGTGGTGGTGGTGTAGTCAAAACCTCCCGTAACAAAGCAGGCGCGACCAAATTCTTGGAACACCTAGCCAGTCGCGAAGCGCAACAACTTTTTGCTAGGGGTAATTACGAGTACCCTGTGATTTCAGGTGTGGCGATCGATCCTGCCGTTGCCAGTTTTGGTACATTCAAATCTGACCCTCTCAACCCTGATGTGTTTGGGAAAAATAACCCTGAAGCTTTAAAGATTTCCGATCGCGCAGGATGGAAATAGAGGCTTTTTGAACAAGAAGCTACTCTTTGTGATTCGGCGGTTGAAACCGCCGAATCCAATCAACTTTAATTTTTAATTTTACCATCTGGCATTATAGCGCCTTTCAGGTTTGCCCCTGTCAGGTTTGCCCCCGTCAAATCAGCACTATTTAAGTCAGTTTCACTTAAATTGGCATTACTAAGATTGGCATTATTCAGTTTTGCCCCTCGCAAAAAAGCCCCCTTGAGATTTGCATTCCTCAAATCAGCATTTGTGAGATCAGCAGAAAATAAACCTGCTTTTTCCAGAGAAGCACCTTTTAAATTTGCACCTTTGAGATTGACGCTATCGAGTAAGGCTTCATTAAGTTTGACCTTTTCTAGCACAGCCCCTTCTAACTTAGCACCATTGAGATTAGCGCTTGTTAAATCGATGTCACTTAACTTGGTATCAGTTAGGTCACATCCTGGACATTGCTTAGTTTTTTGTAATGTTTCGAGGGAACCTGCGACCTGTTTTTGACATCCAAAGGTGACAAAAACAGTAAGTAGTAAGAAGAAGATTGTGCCAGTAGTGCGGGTAAACATTGGTGAATTTTTATTAATCATCTGGATTTGTAAAGGGATAATGTTAACCTTTAACTGTTAACCGTTAAATCTGTTGAAGACTTGCGCGATCGCGCAATTTTCCAACTTAATAAAATAACCGGTAACATCCCCACTAAAACAATTGCCAATGCTGGGCCAGAAGCTTCAGCCAATCGCTCATCTGAGGCAAGTTGATAAGTTCGCACAGCCAAGGTATCAAAGTTAAACGGTCTAATAATTATAGTAGCAGGTAACTCTTTCATTACATCAACGAATACTAACATCATGGCAGTTAGTAGACCTCCGGTCATCATTGGTGTATGAACTGTAACTAAAGTTTGCATCGGGCTATAACCCAAACTTCTCGCCGCATCATCTAAATTAGGCTTAATTTTGCTCAAACTTGACTCTACCGCATTTAAAGAAACAGCTAGGAAGCGAACTATATAGGCAAATACCAAAGCTGCGATCGTACCACTTAACAACAAGCCTGTAGAAATTCCCCAGTTTTCACGCATCCAACTATCAAATAGATTGTCCATTTTTCCAATGGGAACCATAATCCCCACTGCAATCACAGAACCAGGTACAGCATAGCCCATTGCCGCAACTCTCGTTCCTAACTGCACTCCTAAATTAGGATATAACCGTAACCCATAAGCCATAATCAAGGCAATAACTACGGCTAAAATTGCTGTCAATGTTGCCAAAATTAAACTATGACGGGCAAAGATCCAAAAACGTTCATCTAAAGTGAGTTGCCAATTAGCTAAGGTCAACTTTACTAAAAGACTGGCTGGCAATAAAAAACCCAAAAACAGCGGCATTAAACAAGCAATTACCGCTAAAATTTCCCTAATTCCTTTAAGCTGATAAGTCTGTAATTGGCGATATCGACTGCTAGCTTGATAATATTTAGTCCGACTGCGAGACCAGCGTTCTAGTAAAATTAAACCCAGAACAAATAATAATAGCAGGGCAGCTAATTGATTGGCTGCAATTCGTTCTCCCATGCCAAACCAAGTCCGATAAATACCTGTGGTAAAAGTATCAACTCCAAAATACTGAACAGTTCCATAATCGTTGAGAGTTTCCATCAAAGCCAGTGCTAAACCTGCAACAATTGCAGGTCTTGCCATTGGTAAGGCAACTGTCATAAAACTCCGCCAAGGGCTACAGCCAAGTATTCTACTAGCTTCTAGGGTACAAGTGGATTGCTCCAAAAATGCAACTCGTGTTAATAGGTAGACGTAGGGATATAAAACTAAGATTAGCATTAAGATGGCTCCAGGGAGCGATCGCACGTTAGGAAACCAATAGTCTCCATAACTCCAGCCAAAAATATAACGCAAAGCAGTTTGAACTGGACCGGAAAATTCTAAAAAGTCTGTATAAGTATAAGCTAGGACATAAGCTGGGGCCGCTAAGGGTAACAGTAATGCCCATTCAAATATGGGACTGGCCCGAAAGCGACACATTGTTACTAGCCATGCACATCCTACGCCAATCACGACAACACCAAAGCCTACACCGATCATTAACAATAAAGAGTTGACGATATAACGGGTTAAAACTGTATCGGTTAAATGTTGCCATGTATCTTTAGCTTCAAAAAAGATACTGGATAAGACACTGATGACTGGTATGGCGATCGGCAATGCTAAAGCGATAACCGCAAGTGTCCACCCACTAGCCGATAAACCGCGTAAGGTCGATAGCCATTGGATTGTCCTGATTCCTGTTTGCTGTAGTGATTTTTGGGAATTTTTCATCGCTAGTAAAAAGTTTAGCTTGCTATTTTATCAGTAGGTGTAAACATTTGTCAAGGCTTTTTGATAATTAATCTCACTAAACTGGTATATTGTAGAATAGTAAGTTGTTGATTATTTATAGCAATAATGGCTCGACCGATAATTCTGCATTTGGATGGTGTAACAAAACAGTATTCCCAAGCTGCATCACCTGCGGTGGCATCTGTCACCCTGACCTTACATCAGGGAGATATACTGGGGTTGTTGGGGCCATCGGGTTGTGGGAAAACAACGTTGCTGCGGTTAATTGCTGGTTTTGAACAGCTACAAGCAGGGACGATCGCCCTAGCAGGGAAAACTGTAGCCAGTGTTAATATGTCAGTCGCGCCGGAACAGCGAGACATTGGTATGGTGTTTCAAGACTATGCACTCTTCCCCCATTTGACAGTCGCGAAAAATGTAGCTTTTGGCTTGACACATCAAGGAAAAGAGTCAAAGCATCATATTCAGAAAGGTGTCACCGAAGCATTAGCGCTGGTGGGATTAGAAGGATTGGAAAACCGTTATCCCCATGAATTATCCGGGGGTCAGCAACAGCGAGTGGCCCTGGCCCGTGCTTTAGCCCCTAGACCTGCGATTATTTTACTAGATGAACCGTTGAGTAATTTAGATGTACAAGTACGGTTAAGATTGCGTCAAGAAGTCCGCGAGATTCTTAAAGCAACTGGAACATCTGGTGTATTTGTCACGCACGATCGCGAAGAAGCACTTTCGATTTCAGATTGGGTAGCGGTGATGCGTCAAGGCAAATTAGAACAGTTTGGCACTCCAGAGGAAGTTTATCAAGAACCAGCATCTCGATTTGTGGCTGAGTTTGTGACGCAAGCTAATTTTGTGTCTGCATCGCTGAAGCAGGATTTTTGGGAAACAGAAGTAGGTTGTTTTGCTGTTAAAAGAGATTCATTTGTAAAAGTTCCTTGTGATGTTTCTACTGAAGGAGAATTGATGATCCGGCAGGAAGATTTAAGTTTATACTTAGATGAAGATTCGGCTGTTGTGATTTGCGATCGCCAATTTTTAGGTAGAGAAAATCGTTATTGTTTAAAAACTCCTTCTGGCGAAAAGTTATATGCACTCACAACCACAGGAAATGTTTTTCCCATTGGTTCTAAAGTTCGGTTATCTTGTGGCGATAATTCTCCCTTAGCTTTCTTTGTCGGTAAGCCTAAGCCATAGCTAATGACTAATTGCTAATTGCGAAAAAATCCTCTCCCTCTTCCCATCTCCCAGTCTCCCCCTCTTCCTTCTTCCTTATTTAACAGGACTTACGCAGGCACACTAGATTTAGGGTGCCGAAAAATTGCAATCGCCTACAACTTCTTCCGATACATGATATAATGGGCTAGAGAACATGGGGGTAGCATAATATGGCTAATGCGACTCATTGCATAAATGATGTAGATGGAGGTTCGATTCCTCCTTCCCCCCACAGATATTTTCTTGGTTATGACAAATGAGGAAATCTTGGAGCTTTATAAGCTGCAAAGCTGTAATGTAAGAAAGTTAAATCAAGTCAAGGATAGTCTAATTAAGGATATAAACTTTTACCTAAGAAAATCAGATGACTTTCAGGTAGAGGTAAAAACCAAGCTTTTAGCTATTCTGTATGTTGCTTGGTCTGAAGCTCAATTTATTCAAATAGTTTACACTCCCTCCGCATTTTCTCCACCAGAAATTGACGATATTAAGAAGGCTAAAGATAATAACGGAATTTCTGAGGGATGGAAAAAGATGGTTGATTTAGCTCTACAAAAGGTTGGAAAATGGTCAAAAAACTCAGACTTGCAAAATAGAAGGAAAAAACTCTTTGAAATTATTAAAAATTACATATATTCTCCTAGTCTTTTGAGAAACAAAATTGCTCATGGGCAATGGTTTCATGCTTTGAATAGAGATAATACTGCCGAAAATATCGACTTAACGAAGAAGTTGGCAGAACTGGATTCTGTAGAACTAGCTAAGCAATTTGAAGTTCATAAATACTTAGGTTTAATTATCCGAGATTTAGTTCAATCCCCAAAGAAAGGTTTTCATCAGAACTATTGGGTTCACATGACCACCTTAGAAGACTATCTTGATAAAAGCCGAAACTGGAACATTGAATCTAAAAAATCTAAGCTATTCTTGAAGCCTATAAATATTAAAGATAACTGATTACTCATGTATCTTCTATGAGCACCAAAGCATCTTAATGCTTGCGTCGGTAGAAACGGCGACCCTCTTGTAATGCCAGCAAGCATCATTGCAAACAACAGTGTCGTTTTCAATATCAAAGGCAACAGCTATCGGCTGAGTGTGGAAATTCGCTATGACATTGGTATTATTTTCATCCGATTTATTGGCACTCATGCTGAGTATGACAAAGTAGATGCAGAAACACTCTAAACAGAGGAATAAAAATAGCTTTTTTAAGTGCGACGAGTAAGATGTTTGAGTCGGATGGTGGGCCGAACTCGATTAAGAAAAGGAGATTCCGACGGGGAGTAAGAAGGGGTGGAGATACATGAGCAACTTGCAGTATTTTGTTGTTATATGTTGATGCAAAAGTGTGGGTTGCTGCTGAATGCAACCGTTATATTGTTTCCCGACAGGTTAATGCGATCGCCTACAACCTCTTCCCCTCGCCCGCCTTATTTCCCTAAAGCCTCAAAAAATACAGCAACCACCAAGGCTAAAATCAGATCTGGATCGATCGCCAATATGCCACCAACCCCGTCAGCAACAAATTCCCCTCGCTATCCCACCACCGTAACCATTGCTGAGTCTGATTTTGGTAACTGCCTTCCCATAGGGCCAAGTTTAGTTCCATAAGTTCGATCGGCTAGTGAAGGAAAGGATCTTACAAAATAAAAGCCCTTCATCCCCAGACTAAAGTCACCGGGATGAAAGGCTTTTGCACGTTTTAACCAGCCTTCAATCTGGTTGGTTTGACAGATTTAAGCTAATTTTATTCAAATGAAAGTATCTTAAATTTCGGACTTCTGTCCTTGCGATTCTGGCACAGCAACTTCTGAATCCGGCTGATTCAGAGCCATTTCTAGAGATTTTGCAATCTCGACTGGCTCAGGAGTACGCTTAGAAAATCCCCAGACAAACATCAAGACGATACTGGAAACTAGCAGCCATTGCGGAGGAACTAAATCGGGATTAATTACTTTCACCAACAATCGCATTCCCACGAACCCAACTGTGATGTAACCAGCACTTTCTAGGTGAACGAACTCATCCAGCCAGCGGATGAACAACCCGGCCATGAATCGCAGGGCAATAATTCCAATAGTAGCGCCTGTTACGACGATAAAAGTGTTATCAGAAACAGCGATCGCAGTAGTAACGCTATCCAAAGAAAACGCTAAATCCGTAAAAGCAATCATGGGAATTGCTTGCCACACAGACGCAAATCTGGGCCCGTGATGTTCTCCTTCGGAGTCTGTCTCTGAAGTAAAATGTTGGAAAACAAGCCACAGCAGGTAGAGAGCACCAAGCAGCTCAAACTGCCAGTATTGGATCACCCAAGTAGCCGTTAAAATTAGGGCGATCCGCAGTACAAAAGCAATTATCAAACCCAAGTTGAGAGCTCTTTGCTGATCCTTGGCATCTTCCAAACCTTTAGAAATAGACGCCAGGGCGATCGCGTTGTCAGCCGAAAGTACAGCCTCCAAAGCCACCAAAACCAACAATAATAAAAAGCCGTCAACTCCAAAATTGGGTGAAGCGTCGAGAAATTGATCTAGCATTAACTATTTTGTGCACCTAAGATTGGCAAGGGTCGAGCGCAGCGCAAATTACCCGCTCTGTCTAACGTTAGTGTCACCTTCCTTTAAATCTTAACCTAACGCGGTAATTCTGTGGGAGGCGATCGTCCGAACAAGATCCCAAGCAAGCAGTCCCAGGAAACCAGGAAAAATTCTCCCCCTCCCACACTCAAAAACAGCGCCACTGGGCCACTGCGCCACTAAGCCACTCCCCCCCGGACGCACCATTTGTGTTGCAAGTTGTAACAAATGATTCCCAAAAGTGCCAATTTGTCTCAAATTGGTGAAAGCTCGTACCCGCGAAAAGGAGTTTTGCGAATATGTCTTTAACAGATACCCAAGTCTACGTAGCGCTCGTAATTGCTTTGATTCCCGGAATCATGGCTTTCCGGCTGTCAACTGAACTGTACAAATAGTTTCCAGACATCAGTTGCGAACCGCACAACGCCTGCCTGACCAGTTAAATCTCTCGCTTTACAGATACAGACAATTGCTGCCCCAGTGCAGTAGATTGTTTGTGTTCAGCAAGACGACACTGCAAGGGCAGGCATTTTTATGGGAAAATTCCGTCTTCAGGGGTCACCTTTGTCTCAACAATTTTGGCTATCAGCACCCTGACAAACAGCGGCGAGTGTGCGTTAAGCTCAGAATTTGCTCTGTTGAACTCTAAAACGTCAGTCTCAGGTATTTGAAAAAAAATTATGCAAGCGATTCAACCCCCCGTTACCCCACTGCGTCCTGTAAAAAACTCCCCTCGGGTTACTCCTCGTCGCAGCAGCAGCCGCCAGCGTTCCTACCCTCACCAAACTCTCGCGGCCGAAACAGGCGTCAAGTTGGCAGTCAACATGGTACTTTCAGTCTGTGCCACTTCTGCTTTGCTTCAGCTTTGGCCTCACTACCGGGCGGTGCAAGAAAAATTGCACGAAATCCAAGCTGAAGTCAATCTTACCCAAGGGCGAGTAAATCAGTCGCGATCGGACTTTAACCGCTACTTTGACCCTAGTCTTGCTAAAACTGTGATGCAAGAGCAAAGCAACCAAGCTGACCCGCAGCAGCGTCCGGTGATTTTGCAAGAAGTCGAGGTTCCCGACGCCGAGGAATCAACCCCCCAACCTTAAGGGAATGGCTGTTTTGGGTTTTGATATCACGTCCGATGTGCATCATTCTTGTATGTCATTGGTTCGCACAGCGAAGAATGACAGATGAATCTGTCGGACGTGATATCACTTTTGAATAAAAGAGTTTTTAGGATTATTCTTGTCTCTCGTGGCGAAGCAAACGCAGAGACAGACAGACCTGCGTATTGTCACCTATTGCAATCTCAAAACTTCAAACTCAGGCTTATACTGACTTTGCCAGCACGGTTTTTTCTTTCAGTAGTTGCAGTGCAGCTTGATATTGCAAGTCTGCTGCGGTGCCGATTTGATCGCGCGCGATGGGTTCCAAAGGTACTACGCGATCGGGCGCAATCCCCAGCTTGTTAATATCTTTATGGTTAGGCGTCTCGTACTTAGCAACAGTCACAGCCAACCCGGAACCGTCAGACAAATCAAACAGGGACTGAATCAGTCCTTTGCCAAAAGTCTTTTCTCCTACCAGTTGAGCTCTGCCGTTATCTTGCAGCGCACCCGCCAAAATTTCGCTAGCACTGGCAGTTCCCTTGTTCACCAAAACAATCAGCGGATCGTTAGTTAGGGCTTGTCCAGAGGCTTCAAAGCTGCCGAGAATGCCTTGTCTGTTCACCGTGTAGACGATCGTCCCGGAATCGAGCCACAGGCGGGCAATTTCAATCCCCGCTTGCAACAGTCCGCCCGGGTTGTTCCGCAGGTCGAGAATGTAGGCGGCGGCTCCTTGTTTTTCCAAGCGGTCGATCGCGTGAGCGACTTCCTCAGTGGCGTTAGCGCTGAATTGACTCAAGCGAATGTAGCCCAGCGGCAAATTCTCCGAGGCCGACTGCAATTCGGCGTAAACCGGATTCAGAGCAATGCGATCGCGCACTAGCTCAATGTCCTCAGCAACGTCCCTTCCCTCGCGCCCCAAGGTCAAGGTAACGGGAGTGCCGATGCGGCCGCGCATTCGAGTTGCTGCTTCGTCTAGGCTCAATTCAGAGGTAGGAGTGCCATCAATTTTTAGAATGCGATCGAGGGGTTGGATACCAGCTTTATCTGCCGGTGAGCCGGCCAAAGGAGCCACCACTGTCAGAGTATTTGTCTGGGGGTCGATCGCAATTTGCAGCCCCACACCCGTCAATTCTCCCGAAGTGTTGACCTGCAAGCTGCGGTACTGTTCGGGTTTCAGCAGTCGAGTGAACGGGTCGTCGAGTTTCGCCAGCATCCCCTGAATCGCCGTGTAAGTCTGCTGTCTGTCGTTAAGCGGTTCCTTGACAGCTTTTTGGCGAATCGACCACCAGTTTTGAGAGTTGAAGCTGTCGTCCACATAAGAGCGATTGACAATTCGCCAAGCTTCGCTCAAAAGCTGCTGTTCAGGAGTCAGCGCCGCCGCAGGCTGCGCCCACGCGCCCAGAACCAGGACGACTTGGAGGCAAAGTACAATAGCAATCTGGAAAACTCGTCTGTGCATGATTTTTCTGTAAAATACCAGTAAGTATTACATTTTATGTATTTTAGGTTTGTACGCTGGGAACGCTGTTGCAGATTTAACTCAGATTTGTTTCCCGACGGTCAGTCCCGAAGGCACTCGGATGCTTAGAAGAATCCTCGCCGTAGAACGGCGAGGATTTGTCAACTACAAAATAGCAACTCGTCCAGTCGGTGCCAGCTATGTCCCCACAGAAACCATTAATTCTTGATTTTGCCAAGACAGACGCGATGAAAGTGATTCTCCCGCGCCCCGCAATCCTGTCGAGTCACGGCGCAAAGTGGCAAGGAATTCATGTCGAATATCACTGTCAGCCACCAAACGAATGCCCCGAACACTGTCTCGAACAGCACACGGTTGGCTTGATGCTCAATCCAGCAACACTAAAAGGAACAGTGAACGGGAAAAACTGCGGTAGCGAATCGTGGCAAAGTGGGCAGATTTTCATCGCTGCTGCTGGTACTTATTTCCAAACAGTTGCAGCCGGAAACTATGAATTTCTGGCGATCGCTCTTGAACCTACCGATTTCGACAATACAGTTGGCGAATCGATCAATTCAAATCCCATTGAAATTATACCGCAATGGCAAACCCGCGATCCGTTGGTTCACGGAATTGCCTGGGCTCTCAAAACCGAACTGGAATCAGGCGGATTAAACGGTACTCTTTATATCGATGCACTGAAAAACGCGCTTTCACTGCACATACTGCACCGCTATGGCGCGAAAAAACCTAACCGGCGAGATGTGGGAGGCGGTCTTGACCCCGGCCAATTGCAGCTAGTTATTCACTACATTAATGAATTCATAAACCGAGATTTGCACTTAAGTGAACTTGCTAATTTAGTGAACATTAGTTGTTATCATTTCAGCCGTATGTTTAAACAATCGACTGGATTCACCCCCCATCAGTACGTGACCCAGTGCCGAATTGAAAAAGCAAAAGATTTGTTAAAAAAACCGAAGTTATCAATAAAATATATCTCCCAGCAAGTCGGATTTCACGACCAAAGTCACTTTAGCAAGACCTTCTGCAAAATTGTCGGTTTTACTCCTAAGCAATATCGCGATCGGCTTTAACAAAACTCAAGCCTCAGTCACATTAAAAGCAGTTTGTACTTGCCAAGTATTTTTGCCTAGGGCTTGCGGGGATTCAGAAACCGGGTTTTTTACCCGATCGGGAAACCTGTATATTTTGGTACAAAACCCGGTTTCTTTGGTATTTAGGCGTAAGTTTTGTCGTATAAAAACCCCAGCCCGTCGGCGCTGTTACAATTCTTCATCAAATAGGGATAAATTCCGCAAGAAAATTATATTTTTCCCAAGTTTTCCGCAAGAATTTACAATACAGCAGAGGTGGTGCTTTTGTACACTTGCTGGCATTACATAAACCAGAAGTATCAGCTAGGTAAATTAATCATGTCTACTTTCAGTACCGGTACCAACTTTCCTGCCGGCACAAGTCCCCAATCCTTCACTGCCGAAAACTGTAATAACGATAACATTCCAGACTTAAATATCCCAGACTTAGGGATCGCCCCAACGGCTGTTTCCCTAAAGTCAATGACTCAGCTTTCCTCAAAAGCGATCGCATTTATCGATGCTGCCGTCCCCGACTGTCAAACATTAATCGACGGCATTATCCCTGAAACCGAAGTAATTAAATTAGAAACTAACCGCAACGGCCTCGAACAAATTGCCGAAGCTTTGCAGGGAAGGAAATTTTCAGTAATTCACATTATTGCCCACGGAAAGCCCGGTTCTTTGCAACTGGGCAACGTTGAATTGAATTGGCAAAAGTTGAGAGATAGCACCGACAATTTTGTCAAAACAGTTAAAGAATGGGCGGGCGGGCTGACACAAAATGCCGAAATTTTGCTCTACGGGTGCAATGTTGCCAAAGGAAATATAGGGAAAGAATTTGTAAAAAACCTGAGTCAACTAACAGGAGCAAATGTTGCCGCTTCTAATAATTTAACAGGTTGTGCGGCCAAAGGCGGCGATTGGGAATTAACAGTAACAGCGGGGACAATTAAAGCTGGGATTGTATTTCTGCCAGAAGCGATCGCAGCTTACAACCACGTTCTCAATACGTTTAGTTCTCCTAATAATTTTAATGCGGGAACCAGTCCATCCTTTGTTGTGGCTGGCGATTTCAATACCGATGGCATCTTAGATTTAGCTGTTGCTAACCCCACCTCGGGTAAGGTTTCTATTTTACTGGGAAATGGTCAAGGAGGGTTTAACTCTGGAACTGATTTGACTCCGGTATTGGGGCCTACCGCGATCGCAGTTGGCAATTTTAACGGGGATAACTTTTCCGACTTAGTGATAACTTCCGCACAAGGTGTCGAATTTAGCAGCATTTATATCTTTTTAGGATCGGGTAATGGCAACTTTAACAGTCCGGGATTTTTGACTGCCATCGAAAATCCTAGCGCGATCGCTGTCGGCAATTTTAATGCTGATGATTTACTCGACATTGCCATTACTCAATCCAGCGGCAATGGTTTTGTACCTGAAGGCAATGTTGGCATTTACTTGGGAACGGGACAAGGCGGTTTTTCCACTCCTGTTACTGTGAATGTTGGGCAAAGTCCCAGCGCGATCGCTGCGGGAGATTTTAACAGCGACAATCTACTCGATCTCGCCGTCGCCAACCGAAATTCTAATAGCATTACCATATTATCGGGAATTGGTCAAGGTAGTTTTGGCAATCCGACTAATATTAATGTCGGTCAAAGTCCGAGTGCGATCGCAGTTGGAGATTTGAACGGCGACAATTTTCTCGATCTCGCGGTAGCCAACAGCGGTTCTAACAGCATCTCAATTTTATTTGGAACAGGAAATGGCAGTTTTGGCAATCCGACCAATATTAATGTTGGCTTAAACCCAAGTGCCATTAAAATTGGCGATTTTAATGGCGACAGTAGAGGAGATTTAGTTGTTAGCAACAGCGCTTCTAATAACGTTTCAATTTTGGCGGGAAATGGAACTGGCGGTTTTAGCAGTGCGACTAACTTTAGCGTTGGAACAAATCCGAGTTCTCTGGCGATCGCAAATTTCAATGCGGACGACAGACTCGATATCGCAGTTGCTAACAGAGGTTCTAATAATGTTTCAGTTCTCTTGAATTCACCGAACACAATTAATTTCGGTACGGCTACTTTCAGCGGAACTGAAGGGGATGCAGATACAGTCGTTAATATCCCCGTTACTATCAGCGGCGGCACTCCTTTTGCTGATGTCATTGTACCCATTGTCATCGACCCCAACAGCAGCGCTACCGAAAATTCTGACTACACCATATCGCCGACTTCCGTAACTTTTCCCGCAGGTGGAACAAGTACAGAACAAAATATTGCAGTCACTATTAAACCGGACAATATCGCTGAGAATGCAGAAACAGTCATTCTCAACTTTGGTACGATCGCAGGTGACATTGCAGGGACGACAAATCAAGCGACCCTAACTATTCCCAGTAACGACACTGTTTCTTATGCCGTTTCCACCGCTGTAGCTGCGGTAGCTGAAGGCAATACGGGAACTGTATCCGTTACTTTTACCGTTACTCGCAGTGGCGGTATAGGTGCAGCCAGCAGCGTCAATTATGCGATCGCTGGAACTGCTACAAACGTCAGCGATTACAACAATATCGGTGGCACTTCCGGGGCAACTGACGTTAATGGTACGGTTAATTTTGCTGCGGGCGAGATATCGAAAACGATTACTTTGGATGTTTTGGGCGACAGTGCGATCGAAGCGGATGAAACTATTACTGTCACCTTATCAAATCCGATCGCACCAGGCCCGACTCCAACAATTACAACTGCTAGTGCGACAACTACTATTACTAATGACGACACTGCTGGAATTGCAGTCAATCCCGATAGCGGATTAACGACAACAGAAGCAGGAGGAACAGCAACATTTACTGTCCAACTCAACTCTCAACCAACTGCTAACGTGACTGTTGGCTTAAGCAGTTCCAATGTTGCCGAGGGAACAGTTTCTACACCCTCGCTGACATTCACTCCCGGCAATTGGAGTGCGCCACAAACAGTAACTATTACTGGCGTTGACGACAATATTGCAGACGGCAGTCAAACTTATACTATTTTCACTGCGGCTGCTGTTAGTACAGACAGCAATTACAGCAATTTCAATGCTGCCGATGTCAGCGTTACAAATAGCGACAACGAAACTCCCGGCATTACCGTTAATCCCACAGCAGGATTAACTACAACAGAAGCCGGAGGTACGGCTAATTTCAGTGTTGTCCTCAACACTCAACCTACGGCACCTGTTACTGTCGCTTTAAGCAGTTCTAATCCTGCAGAAGGAACAGTTTCTACTAATACCTTAAGTTTCACTCCTAATAACTGGAATCAGGCGCAGACGGTAACGGTGACAGGTGTTGGCGACAATATCGCTGACGGCGATATTGCTTACACTATTGTTACTGAGGCTGCTGTTAGTACAGACAGCAATTACAACAATTTCAATCCCTCCGATGTCAGCGCTACTAACAGCGACAGCGATACAGTCGGCGTTACCGTTAATCCGGCCAGTACCACAGCAGTAGAAGGCGGTGCAACGGGAAGTTATACACTTCAGCTAAATTCGCAGCCAACCGCGCCCGTAACAGTCAGCTTTGACGGGGGAAATCAAATAAGTGCGATCGCTCCCATTAGTTTCGACGCTACTAATTGGAATATTGCCCAAACTGTAACTGTGATTGCGACGGATGACACAGTTGTAGAAGGTACTCACACCGGCACAATCAATCACGCCGTAACAAGTACCGACGCGAAATATAGCGGAATTGCGATCGCGCCTGTCACTGTCGCCATAACTGATAACGAAACTACGCCAACACCAACACCGCCAACACCGCCAACACCACCGACACCAACACCACCGACACCAACTCCGCCAACACCAACTCCAACACCAACTCCAACACCAACACCAACTCCACCAACACCAACACCAACTCCACCAACTCCAACTCCACCAACTCCACCAACACCAACGCCAACTCCACCAACACCAACACCAACACCAACTCCACCAACACCAACACCAACTCCACCAACACCAACACCAACTCCACCAACACCGCCAACACCAACACCAACTCCACCAACACCAACTCCACCAACGCCAACTCCACCAACGCCAACTCCACTACCGCCAGTAATCATGCCGCCGACGATACCTGCTGGCATTACTGTCGATCCGACATCAGGATTAGTCACCACAGAAGCGGGAGGTAAAGCAACATTTACAGTCAAACTAAATACTCCGCCAACTGCTGATGTCAGAATTGATTTAGAAAGTTCCAATCCAGTAGAAGGCATAATTTCTCCACCATCGCTGAACTTCAACTTTGCTAATTGGAATCAAACGCAAACGGTGACGGTAACTGGTGTTGATGACAAGGTTGTTGACGGTGATAAAACTTACAGGATTGTTACTAAACCTGCTGTCAGCAACGATCGCAATTATTCCGGTTTAAATGCAGCAGATGCGATCGCGGTCTCTATTGATAACGATCGATCGAATGATAACGGCGGTCAATTGCCACCAATCGATCCTGTCACTGGTTCACAATACAAACCAGGCGAACTTTTAGTGAAACTGAGACCCGGTGCAAGCAATGATTTTCTAGGCAATTTTCAAGCTAATGGAGAGATAGCGCTAGAAAACCTAGTACCATCAAGCTCCCAATTTGACTCCACACCCAGTCCATTAGATCGGTGGCGAATTGTCAAATTTTCTTCAGAATTAGATTTGCTGCAAATTCAAGAAAACTTAGCTCGAGATCCCAACGTAGAGGCAGTAGAACTGAATTACCAAGGTTCCTATGATTTCATACCAAACGATACCAGATTTAGCGAACTGTGGGGTTTAAATAATACTGGATTAGAGGGAGGCACATCAGATGCTGATATCGATGCCTCGGAAGCTTGGGATAGTCAAACAGGTGACAGAAGGATAATTGTTGCAGTTACGGACAGTGGCGTAGACTATAACCATGAAGATTTAATAGCCAATATTTGGACTAACTCGGGAGAAATTCCTGGCGATGGTATTGACAACGACGGTAACGGCTACACAGACGATGTTCGCGGCTATGACCTTTATAACAACGACAACGATCCAAGTGACGATCTCGGTCACGGAACCCACATTGCTGGAACCATTGGTGCAATTGGTAATAACCGCATTGGCGTTACTGGAATTAACCATAATGTTAGTTTGATACCTTTGAAGATTGGCAGTCGCCTAAGACCAGATTTAGTCTCTATCACCAGAGGGATTCATTACGCTACCACTAAGGGTGCAGATGTCATTAATGCTAGTTGGAATGTTCCTGACTCTAGAGCTTTATTTGACGCTCTCAGTGAAGCTAACAGTGCAGGAGTTATCTTTGTTGCAGCAGCAGGTAATAACAGCTCTAATAATGACATCAGACCTTCTTACCCAGCTAACTATGACCTTCCCAATGTTATTTCAGTTGCAGCAACAGATCGCAATGACCAACTAGCATTTTTCTCCAATTTTGGAGCCAGTACCGTAGACTTAGGTGCGCCCGGAAGAAACATTTTGAGCACAGTTCCCGGTAATAACTACGGTTTCTATGACGGAACTTCAATGGCAGCACCCCACGTAGCAGGTGCGGCGGCGTTGCTGTTAGCCCAAGATCCAACCTTGACTGTCGCCCAACTAAGAAACTCTATTCTCTCAACAGTTGACCCGTTGCCTTCTCTCGCAGGCAGAACTGTTAGCGGAGGACGTTTAAATCTTCGCAATGTTCTCAATCCTGTCAACCGTCCGCCAGTCTTAAATATTCCGTTCCGGGAACAAGGTTTGAGTTTGCAACCGGGCTCGAGTCCTCAATTGCAGTTTACTTTTCAAAACGACACTTTCATCGATACCGATCCGGGCGATACCTTAACTTATACAGCAGATTGGTATGAAAATGTCACCAACTTTGAGTGGCGAAATGTCAGCGGAGGACGATCGCCAATTCCGACAAGTTGGAGTCGCATTAGCCCCTTACCAACTGGCATGAGTTTCGATCCAGCTAGCCGTACTTTCAGGGTTGATGATAGCTTGCAGCGCAATCGCAACTACTGGATTCGAGTAGCAGCAAGGGATGCTGCTGGTGCATCGGATATAGCATTTTTCGATCTTTATAATCGAGGTCGAGGTTCTGTTATTGACGGCTACATCGCTGGGGCTACAGTTTTCTTAGACGCTAACAAAAATGGCGAACTTGATGCTGGCGAACCCTCTGCAACAACTGGCCCAAAAGGTGAATACGAACTCGATATTTCCTTGGAAAATTTTGACAAAAATCGCAACGGCGAACTCGATCCAGAGGAAGGCAATATTGTTGCTTTGGGTGGCATTGATACTGCTACGGGTTTGCCTTTGGAAACGCCTGTCACTGCCCCGCCTTACGCTACTGTTGTCACCTTGTTAACCAGTTTAGTAGCAGATTTAATTGACAAAGGAATTGACAGCGATCGCGCCGAATCTCTCGTCAAATCTGCTCTTTCAATTCCCGCTAATGTTGACATCACTGACTTAGATCCGATCGCAGCTACCGAAAACGCGATCGCGGGTGGGGTAGAAACTTTGACTGCAATGGTCAAGGTACAAAACGTCATTACCCAAACTGCGGCTTTAATAGACGGTGCGTCGATGCTGGAAAATACCGACACCGTAAAAGCAGTTGTAAGTGCGATCGTTCAACAAATTCAATCGGGGACAACTCTCAATCTCAGCGATCCCAACCAGTTAGCAACAATTGTCGATCGCGCCGCCACAGCAGCGCAACAATTTGACTCGGATTTAAACACTCAGCAATTGTTGCAAATTGCCCCGGATGCAGCTAAGGTAATGGCCGAAGCAAATCAGCGCATTGACCAAGTTGTATCCAACACTGCAACAGCTTCAATTAACCGAGAAGTTGCCCGCGTGCAAAAAGTAGCCCTAGGCGCAACCTCTGAAGACTTAAAAGCAGTGGGTACAGGTACGAAATCGATCGCCCAAGTTATTGCCGAAAATACGGGTACTGCCTTAGATACCAAAATTCAACAAACGACATTGCCCGATACACCTGCTGTGGCGGTGATTGAAGGAGAAATAGATGCGATCGCAGCTAACTCCAATCTCACCGGCACTGACGGCGACGACAACCTCTCCGGCGACAGCGGCAGCGATACAATGGCCGGCAAACGCGGCAATGATACTCTCAGCGGTTTAGGTGGCAACGACTGGATACATGGCAATCAAGGCAATGATTCCCTCGACGGTAGCGATGGCGATGACACTGTTTACGGTGGCAAAGAAATCGATATTTTGTTCGGCAGTAATGGGGAAGATATCCTATTTGGAAATCGCGGTCAAGATAGCTTGAGTGGAGGTGAAGGCAATGACAGCCTTTTCGGCGGTCAAGCTAGCGATATTCTGCTGGGCGGTAACGGTGACGATTTCCTCAGCGGTGAAAACGGCGATGACAGCTTGATAGGAGGAAATGGGAGCGATCGCTTCTTAATTTCAGCCAATTCTGGCAGCGATATCATTTTCGATTTTGAACCAGGCATCGACTTCCTCGCACTTGCCGACAATTTAACCTTCTCGCAACTTTCTATTGTCCCTAGCAACAGTGCAACTTTAATCACCTTGACAGCAACAGGTGAAATTTTAGCTGCTATCAATGGCGTGACAGCCAACCAAATTAGCATCGCTGATTTCAGTTGAAAAATTAGGGACACAGGCAAATCTTGTGTCCCTACAGAAAATGGATTTTCTAGTAAGGACTTCAGTTCTCTGTTACAGATTTAGGTGAAGCAAGACTTGCATCCCTTACTACAAAATGTCAATCAGGACTAAAGTTCTTACAAAATCCAAAACCCAAAATTGAGTGGACGGGAACAATCCAATATCTCAAATCCAAAATCTCAAATTGATTGACTGTTGTGAAATAGTTTTCAGGAGGAAAATTTTATGGTAGTTATATGCGGTGACAATCTCGATAATTTATTAGTAGGTGGAATTGGCGATGATTCCCTGTGCGGGCTTGGAGGCAATGATACTCTATTTGGTTGGGGTGGTAATGACACTTTAGATGGCGGAGAAGGAAATGATAGTCTCGCAGGTGGAATCGGTAACGATCGCCTTTTGGGCTACTCTGGTAACGACAGTCTCAGCGGTGGCGAAGGCGATGACAAAATTGAAGGAGGTGCCGGGAATGATATTCTTGAGGGTGGCGAAGGCGCGGATTTAATCAGAGGAGAAGACGATAATGATAGTATCTTGGGAGGGTCTGGCAATGACTGTCTTATCGGCGGTCAAGGCAATGATACGGTGCTCGGAGGAGATGGAGACGATCTCTTGTTTGGTAGCTTCAACAACGACTTGTTAATGGGTGGCAAAGATAACGATCTCCTGTTGGGAGACAGTGGCAACGACACTTTAAGAGGTGACTTAGATAATGACTACCTTAACGGCAATTCAGGAGACGATTTGCTTGAGGGAAATGAAGGCAGCGACACCCTGATTGGCGGGCCGGGCAATGACACATTAGTGGGTTACAGCTTTTCATCAACTGGAGAACAAATAGATTATTTAATCGGGCAAAATGGAGCCGACATATTTGTTCTCGGTTCATTAAATGCCCGCCCTTACCTCTTCTATGGCGGTGAAGGTCGCCATGCCGTTATTGAGGATTTTAACCGGGTCGAAGGCGACAAAATTCAAGTTGTTGGTTTCGTACAAGATCGTAATGGTTCTAACTTCTTCTCTTACCGATTTGAATCTTATGATGACGGTATGACACGGGGAACTCGGATATTTGTCGGATCGGATTTAATCGCCGACGTTAAAAATGTTACAGATGTGAGTCCATCAGATTGCACGATCGTTTCGACTGGGTTTACACCGCCATCGCGAGACTTTCCATCCTTGCCATCTCTGCCGGGAATTCGCTTTCCGATACCGCCGCGTCCCACTCCTTTCTTGCCAATACTGCCAGTTTTTGTGGAAAGTTTGCTTTCTTTTCAATTGTGATTAATACCAATTTTTTATGAGGCTGCATAGAATCCGATCCCCCCTAGCCCCCCTTTATAAGGGGAGTATGGGGTGGGACAAGATTCCGATCAAAGTCAACCCCTGCTCCTATTATAAAGGAAGATTTAGGGGGATCGAGATATGTGCAACTTCACATTAAATTGGTATAAGTAAGTAGGTGAGAAAAAACCCAACTATGTTAAAAATGGTCTATATATCTTATTCTTACCCAAAAATTGTTCCGAAATGAATCCGATACAATTGGAGTGGCAACATATCAAAAAGACGAGCTAGCTGCGACATTTGTTTGAGGATGAATTAGAGCTGGCTTATGCCGTAATTAATGGGGTAGAAGCTAGAGAAAAAAAAAGGAAACTACCCTACAAAACGCATTCAATTTAGCTCCGGTCTGGTTACTTAATTTTTTGTTACATCGTTATAAACTTTCCCACCGACTTACTTATCTGATGGTCGATCGACCGAACATGATATGACAGGATTTATGGACGAGGCTCAAGGATAGGGGCAACCACGGGGGGATTGCTCCTACAGGATATAGGGGTAATGCGTAAGTCCCCATAAGATAGTGTTCGATCGAGTCCCGGTAACAACAACTGGCTTCGAGATACACTGGAGTCAATCAAAACGCATATATAATGCTATGCACCAAACTAATCCCCCCCGTCCGCCTTCGGAAACCATGCCGACGATGTACGATTTGCCCAGTGAAGATCCCAACGATCCGGATCTGCCAGAGCAATTTCATCCGCGATCGCCGAAAGAAACCATGCCTACAATGTACGATCTGCCGAGTGAATTAATAGGAGAATCAGGATTGCCAGACGAATTTCATCGCATTCAAGCTGATGGTTTGAGCCAAACCTGTCAACCACAAAATTGGCAGCCAGATGAGGTATTTATTGCCAGCGACCTGAATCTCTATTACGACCCCCGCCATCCCGGTTGGTACAAACGTCCTGATTGGTTTTTAGTTTTAGGTGTTTCCCGTTTTCAAGAACAGGAAAATTTACGCTTAAGCTATGTAGTTTGGCAAGAAGGAGTTAACCCATTTTTAATAGTTGAATTCCTCTCTCCCGGAACTGAAGAAGAAGATTTGGGACAAACAGTTAGAAGAGTCGATCGACCTCCGACAAAGTGGGAAGTATACGAGCAAATTTTAAGAATTCCCTACTACATTATCTACGATCGCTATCAAAACCAATTACGTGTTTTTCGTTTGAATGGCACTCGTTACGAAGCTTTATCTCTGCCAGATGGACGTTTGTGGCTGGAAGAAATGCAATTGGGATTGGGATTGTGGCAAGGTAGCTATCAGGGAACAGTCATTGGTGACAAGTTAAGACTGTAAGTCTTTTGTCAAGAGGCTTTTAGAGAATTGTTGAAAAAAAACTGGTCAG
>NZ_JAUBPI010000094.1:0-25113 GCF_036700645.1 Microcoleus sp. S36b_A4
AAGTTTCCCACGATCCCAGACCCATGCAAATACTACCCTTGACAATTTCCCTTTTTCCTTAACTTGTCACCAATGGCAGTCAGCAGTCAGTTGTCAGTTATCATTGGTTATGTGTAGGTGCTAATAACTAACAGCTCATAACGAATAAAAGAGCACAAATTACCAATTATCACCAATTCCATATTACCTAAGTGTATTTCATCCAAATTAACTAATTTCCTCATCCATTTCAGAATGATATCTGGGACACAACCAATTACTGGGTACCAAAGAAGGCCATCCCTCCCGCAGCGCTTCCAAACAAACAGCACGCACAGTTAACTGACAGTCAAGCAGTTCTACCCCAGCTTTTTCAACTTGCTTTTTGCCAATTTTTAAAATTGATTCATCGCTAAATTCAAAGGTTTTGTGACACTGAATGCAAACCAGATGATGGTGGTGGTGCAATTCGGGAAAATTCAGTTCGTAATGTTTGTGTCCTTCTGCTAATTCTAGTTCACGCAAAATTCCTATCCTTGCTAACAAATGCAGCGTTCGGTAGACAGTAGACAAGCCTATTCGTTCTCCTTGATTCTGCAAAGTCCTGTATAATTCTTCCGCACTTAAATGATTACCCTGCGGTAGATTTTGAAAGACACTCAAAATAGTTTCTCGCTGGGGAGTCAGGCGGCAGCCTCTTTGGTTGAGTTCGACTTTGAGTGAGTTAGCACTGTATAAATTCATGTCGGAAAAAATAAAAAAGTTGAACGAGGATGGTCATGGATTATCTGTTATTTATTCGTGCTATTTTTTAGATGCTCCTAAAGTATATTTTCCGTGATAATCCATATAACTCTAGACTCTCCCTTTAGTCCAGGGTAATCTGCTAGCCACCTATCCCCTTTGCTAAAAGTGGAACTGAAAAAGTTGTTTTCGGTATTTCTGCGTAATTTTTGTGAAGTTTATAGCAATGTTGCGGATAAGCATTGATAAAACAAGTCTTAGGTTCAAAGTCAGTGCAACCGCTCGCATCTTCAGCACAAGCAACGCACGGGCGCACTGTAAATGTGAGGCGGTAGTCGTTAGTAAAAAAATTTCAATCACAAGGAATTGGATACAAGCGCTTGATTTGATGCACTCCTTCTGAAAATGTTACGGACAGACTCCACAAAAATAATCAAAGTGGCAATACATAAATATTAGAAAAAGACAGTCATAAACCACCGAGATACATAGCTTTAGCCCCCAACAAGAAGGTAGTGACACCCAGCAAAACTAGGTGGATGCCCAAGATGGTGGTCACTTTGTGTGCGTCTTCCCATGTGTAGCCAAAGAAAGAAGTTCTTGCTTCGAGGGTGGCTGGCCCTTTGAGGGGGTGAAAGATGCCGCCGAAGCCGAGAAAGGCTGAGCTGATTAGGTGAATCGCCCTAATGGCGAAGTACGGATCAGTCTCGACAATTTTGCCTCCCGCACCCCCGCCCAAGCCGAGTCTGGCTAGGTTTGGCAACGGGATTAAGCCTTGTTCGTACATGGGCAATTCTGAGTTAAAGCGGGAAAGCTCTAATAGGGATAGGCTCCCGCCCAGAAGACGATGAGGCCGGCGTGGGCGACGTGGATACCGAGCAAACGGCTGGAAAGGTTGATTAAGTGGGCGTTGCCGACCCACCAGGGAAATGATTTTCCTTCGGCTGGGAAGGATTTTGCCATGCTGGTCACGGCGATTTACCTCTTGAGAAAGATGCCAGGGGAGTTTTAAGCGATCGCAGATTATTGATATAGATAATCAACAATTTTAGTAGTTTAGTCAAGGGGTATTTGAGAAAAATTTTCACTGATTTGAGTTCAGGTATGTAAATCAGTAGGAAAAAACATCGTTATATCACGATTATGACTGTTTTTGGCGCTTGAGCGGAGTTTGGCTTCTTCTTAGCCAAAATAGCAGCTAAAGGAATACCTCTAAATTTATTGATAAATAATATTATTAAAGAGTATTATGGCTAGAGTATTGTTTAAGTAGGTATCCAATCCTCTCGGAAAAGACAAGGTGGAAAAAGAAATCCGGTACTTTCCTATGGACAAGCTTCTCTAAAAGTACGGTTAGAGGCAGGGCGGTTTCGTTCTCACGAAAATCGCGATTTTGTAGGGGTAGTGTCCCCGTGCCTAGCCCCCCACAGGCGATTTCACAGTTTCAGACATGGGGCTAGCCCCTACAAGAGAATGAAACCGCGCGGTCAGAGGGGGGTGTGGGATTGTTTTTTTCCGAATGAAGAGAGTTAATGCCTACTTGTTGACATATTCATATCAAACTCCAAACAACTAAGCCTGAGAGCAAATGCTCTCAGGCTTTTCTAGCGGAACTTTTAACTGCTTGTTGCATCTGGCGTGCTAGCTCAAGCAGAGGATTTTGTTTGTTCAGCTACTTGCTCGTTGTTGGGTAACTCCAGGCAATAACCAGCCCCGTATACGGTTTTGATGTACCGAGGATGGCGGGGATCGGGTTCCATCTTGGTTCTCAGGTGTCTGATGTGTACACGAATAGTTTCGATATCGTCGTCGGGGTCGTAACCCCACACTTCTTTGAGAATTTCGCTGGGAGAGACTGTCTGGCCGTGGCGCTGAAGCAAGCAGTGCAGCAACTCAAACTCTAGGTGGGTCAGTTTGACTGTCTGAGCGTACCAAACAGCTTCAAACCTTTCGGGGACAAGGGTCAGCGGGCCGTAATTCAGGATTTCGGAGTGTTTGGCCGCTTGGGGGATGCGGTCTGTGCGTCTTAGTAGAGCTCGCACTCGGGCTAGCATCTCTTCTAGTTCAAAGGGTTTGGTCAGGTAGTCGTCGGCGCCGGAGTTGAAGCCTTCTACTTTGTCTTGAGTTTGACTTAAGGCTGTCAACATCAAGACGGGAATGTCGGAGGTGCGCTCGTCACGCCGCAAACGCTGACATACGGTGAATCCGTCTACTCTAGGCAGCATGAGGTCTAGCATGATCAGGTCGGGGAGCATTTGTATGGCTAGTGCCTGACCTTTGATGCCGTCTTCTGCCTGGGTGACTTCGTAGCCAGCCATTTCTAGGTTGACTGCTACGAGTTCGGCGATCGCCGCGTCATCATCAATAACAAGTATCCGAGGCATCATTATTTATCTCACAGCTAACCGAATGGCAGATCCTACAGCCTTCTGGGGGTTCCAGGTAACTTTAACGAACAATTTTTTAATTTTAAGCTTCATTAAGGATTATAAGGTTGATTAAGAACTTTCGGGACTCTGTAAATATTCTTGTACTAATTATAAGCCCTAAGAGCGCTTATCAGAAAACTGTTTACCAAAAATCTTGCTGGGGACAGATTTTTGGTCGGAAAGAACAGCCTTAACTTTTGCAGGGTGCGCCTGGGGCTTCACAGGATCGCCCTAACGGTAGTCTGCGTTTTACATAACCCTGTTAACCGTTAACTGTAATTTTTTTAAGTTAGTTAATTTTGCTGATAAAATTTTTGTGTTTTTGGATTGGTAGGGCCTATTTTTTGGGGTATTGACGGTATTATCAAATAATATTATTATGACTATTTATAAAATAAATAAACAATGTTGGCACCCTTTAATTGTATCATATAAAAGTCAAATAATAAATCCCGCAAACTGAAAGTTTTTGGTCAATTTTTTGCGTGTGGGGCTAATTTTTTTTATCGCCCTGGAATCAGCAAAACAACCGATAAAAACAGTTGCGTACCTACTGAGGGCGAGTTTCCGATCGAGCTGGCTGAGTATTTTGGTTGGGAAGAGTTGCCTGAGAGCCTAATTTTTGGAAATAAAGACCGCCGATGGTGGCTAAGAATATGGTGTAAGCCGCCGCTTGGACGAGATAAAGTCGCTCTCTGTATCCAAACAGTGCTTTGAGAATCACTCCTGGAAATTGTCGATCGGGCAAAATTTCCGCTGCATTCCACACCAGAGGCCCTAAAATACAAGAGTGGAGTGGTGCGAGGCGATCGTAATAAAAACAAATTGCTGAATATTTGCTATTCATCTGCGACAAAATCCCAGCGGCTTGGTCAAAATGTTTGAGTGCAGATACTGCCAAACCTGCTACGATTAACAGCAACAAAATCCCCATAAACTTGAAAAACAGGCGGATATCAATTTTGACACCCCATTTGAACAGTAGCGCGCCAATGATTGCGGCCCCAGTCAAACCGCCCAAAGCACCCAAAGCAGGAGTTAAACCTTGTTGAAATTGAGCGCTGACAAATATAACTGTTTCAAAACCTTCGCGCAGTACCGCAATAAAAATTAAGCCAAATACGCCCCAGCCGGCATTGCTATTTTCTGTTAAAGCTGCTGTAACTGCTCCTTCAACTTCTGCTTTGAGAAAGCGAGCTTGCTGAGTCATCCAAATTAGCATCCAGCTTAGCATTGCGATCGCCACAATGCCCAACACGCCCTCTAATAGCTGTTTAATGACTGGTGCGTAAGGCTGCTCTGAGGTTGATAGTGCTGCGAGCAATCCATTGAAGAGAATACCCACAATACCGCTAGCACCAATGCCGGCTGCGACACCTGCATAAACCCAAGAATTGAGGTGACTTTGCTCGGCTTTTTTGAGGCAAGCTAGTACAATTCCGACAACTAAGGCGGCTTCTACGCCTTCGCGCAGGGTAATTACAAAAGTGGGTATGGCTTCACTAAAATTCATTTTTTATAATCATGGGGCATGGGCATGGGGTATTGGTCATTGGTGAGTGGAAATAACCAATAACCAATAACCCATAACAACTAACTAATGATTAAATCAACTATAATCCCGCAGCATTTTTTTCAATTCTACTTGGTGCAATTCTTCTTGCCCAATCAAATTGCGGGCATATTCTTCCAAATAAACGCTGGAGTCTGTCACAACTTCAAGTAAAGATTTATACTTTTTGAGCGCTTTTTTCTCGTGATTTAAACTTTCTTCTAACAAGTCTTTCACCGAGTGTTTGTAGGTTTCTTCGATGGGAGCAATTTTCTGACTAGGATGCCCCTCTAAACCGGTGAGAATTTCTCCTGCTTGTTGGGCGTGGATTAGAGATTCCGTGGCTTGTGCTTTAAAAAACTGCACGATGGGAATCCGGTTTGGCCCTGTCACCATTAGTGAATAGTGGGTATAGCGCACGACACCTGCCAGTTCCCATTCCATGATGGTGCATAGCAGTTCCTGGGTTTTTTTCTCGTCAAGTTCTTTCATTTGTTGTTTTAGAAGTAGAATGCCTTAGAGGGCGCTGTTTATAATATCACATTTAAGTTAAAAATGAAAAGTAAGGTGTGGATGGCGAACCTTACCGGATATAGATGTTGTATGTGAGTTAGGGGTTAACTTCTAAGGTGCCAGTAGGAGCAAACACTACAGTAAATTTAGCGACTGGCGCTGCATTGTTGCTGCTAGTTTCGGGAGATTTGAGCAGATGTGGCAAAGGAGTTTCTTGGGTGTAATCCTTGGCTGGTTGATTGAGCGGCTCGAAATTGCTGATCGCCCCATCTTGACTTGTAGTGACTCGATAGACTAGATTTTGATTGAACGTAGGGCTAGTTTGCCAACTTTGATCGATGCGATCGTAGACTTTCAGAGCTAACTCATCTAGTTTTACGCTATCCGTAATTTCTGCTGTCTGATTTGTTCCATCCACCGCCTGAACTTGCTGCTGGCCTGCTGATACAGGTACAGCTTGGACAGTCTTATCTGTAGGGCTACTCGAAATAGCCGTTTCAGTAGACGTATTAGTGAAAGGTACAACCTGTGGAGACTTCTCAGGCAGCTTTTTTTGGCTGTCAACAACTAAACTGGAATTATTTGTAGTCGCAAGCGCACTGCTACTCGCAATCGCTGGTTGGACCAGCCCCTTAGCAACAGCATTATCGGGTTTTTTCCCCTCGATTGTGAAAGACTTGACGTGGGAACCGAGAAACTTTTCTTTTTGGCTGACGCGCCACATTGAGATAGGAAAAGTCACAAAGAAAAGAGTCAAAACTCCCATACTAATCCAAACTATTTTGTGCATCTCCCTGGCTGGGATCGGCTTATTTTTTGTTTCCATCATTAAACCTCGAATTATTTAAGTTAAGGGCAAATAGGGGAAGAGAGGATGCCAGGACATAGCTGTCGCAGCAACTAACAAAGCAAACATCCAGAAAAATATGGTGCGACTTTTAATCTGCTGATTTTTCCACAGCAGATGCAGAATTGGCCAACTGACAAGCCAACCGACAAGCAACATAGTTTCTTTGCCCGTGTAGCTGCCGATGTTTCCCCACAATTCATCATTAGTCTTGCTTCCCGGAATCCAACTACCGAGGTTCCAAAGCATTTCGTTTATCTCTTTGGATGTGTCCCCTAAATGGTGACTCACCATCATTGTGAAACAACCAATTGCAGCGCTAACTATTGCTGCTGCTGCCGGGCCCGAAACGCTAGGCGCAGTTGCCGAACCCTCAGCTAAACCTTTGGGAAAGTGTTTTAATTTGCTCCAAAGTTTTCCGTAAAAAGGTTCATCACCCGCATGACTTTGGCGGGATAATTGTCTGGTCATTTCACAAATCTCCTATGATAGTTGATAGTGGGTAGGGTCAGTGCCACCTTGTCCGCCCTGAGAGTCAATCGATTGAGAGTTTAGAGTTGAGAGTCGATCGATTGATAGTTGATAATTGGCCAATGCTGACTACAAAGCATGAATTTTTGCAACGCCAATTCCACTTACCATGCCACCCATTGAAAAAAACATTAGCGCCATCAAAGCTACACAGGTTGCGGTTAAAACCGGGCGATTCTGCTTTTCTAAAATTGCATCGCCGTAAGTCCACAGAATCCAGGTGCAAGCTATTGCTAATGGCAGGGTAAACAGGACGCTAAACTCGTGATATTCCATCAAAACATACTGCCCTAAAGGCGAGTTTTCTTTCAGCCAAGCCCGAGCTCCGCCAAAGTCCATGCCTGCCCGATAACGCATATAAGCCCAATTGCCGGTAGCTATGGCTAAAAAGCTCAAAATAGATGACCAAAAGGCTAATGTACGCATTTGCGGCAAGATTTTACCGGCACCCCGCAGCAAGGGGAAAGCTAAATGTCCCGTGTAAACCATCACTACCATTGCAAACATTGCGCCTAAGCCGTGAATGGTTCCCATCAATCGTTGCCAATGGCTGGGATGCAGTAGGTTGACTAAAGGTAAAAACAGAAACATACCAGCCGATAAAAAACTCAGCCCGTAGATAGAAACTTGAGCGATATCTAACTGTTTGGGAAATTCCGATGGAACTAAATCGGTAGTTGAGTCTGGGGTTGAGTGTTGCACCGCTGGCGGGCCTCCTGTAGGTTGGTCGGAAAATTAGTTGAGAATAATTGCATTAGATCTT
This sequence comes from Microcoleus sp. S36b_A4, assembly GCF_036700645.1. NCBI lineage: Bacteria > Bacillati > Cyanobacteriota > Cyanophyceae > Oscillatoriales > Microcoleaceae > Microcoleus > Microcoleus sp. S36b_A4. Next base: position 7,359 of record NZ_JAUBPI010000094.1, read on the forward strand.
TGATTTTCTTGAGAATGCAGCCCGTGCGGGAAAAGCCGATCGCCCATTGGCGCGAGTGACAACTGCCAACCTACTGCTAACTATATTAAGTCGCAATAATTCGCACTTTTTAGTTTCTATAACACGCAATACTTTTGCTGTGACTAGCTATCTGCTAATTTCACTGGCTGCGGTCTTCAAAAACTTAATGCTATTTATTCTCAAGAGTTGAGAATAAAACCAATGAGAGATTTTCACGGAATTCTTTATATTTTTTTAATATTCTTGTTTGAGCTTGACGGTGAATACAATTGTGGAGGTGAATCTGTAAACAAATATTGATAATTCTTATCAAAAAGTTTCAATTTGGGGGTGCTAGGTAAAATATCCCAATAATTCTTCAGGATTATTTAATGTAAAATTTCTCATCCTCAAAATTTTGCTTTTGAGGCGGTAATCTATATCAAATAAGCGATCGCCCGCCACCAATCCCCCGATCGCTCGATCGCAGAAATACCCCCACAGGGGATGGTAAATTTTTGTAAAAAATAGTTGACTAAAGGGCTGGAAGTTCTCTTGTTTGGGATACATCAATGCACATACCTGATGGTTTTCTTTCACCGCCAGTAGCCGTTGCCACCGGCATAGCAAGCGCAGCAGCAATTGCAGTTGCCCTAAATCGAACCCGCGCCAGTCTTGGACTCCGACAAGCCCCAATCATGGGCTTAACCACAGCTTTCGTGTTTGCAGCCCAGATGATCAACTTTCCCGTAGCCGGCGGCACCAGCGGCCACTTGTTGGGAGGGGCCCTCGCATCCGTCGTTTTGGGGAACCCTTGGGCGGCAACTTTGGCAATGAGCACCGTTTTTATAATTCAGAGCGTCTTGTTTGCCGACGGGGGCATCACCGCCCTGGGAGCCAATATTTTTAACATGGGGCTAGTTGGCATTTGGGTTGGCTGGTGGCTGTTGCAGCCATTGCAGCAACTTTTGGGAGGTTCCAGAAATCGTTTGCCGCTAGCAGCAGGGATTGCAGCCGCCCTTAGCGTCGTGGCTGCTTCGATTTCTGTGGCGATCCAATTGGCAATTTCTGGAACAGTAGGGCTCAATATCGCATTGCCCGCAATGGTAGGCGTACATATTTTAATTGGGATTGGCGAAGGGGTAATTACAGGTGGCGTTTTAACTTATCTCGTCAAAGTGCGGCCGGATTTACTGCCGGGACAACAGCCACAATTGCAGAAATGGGTAGTGCCAGTAATCGGAGTTTTATTAATTTCCGGGGTGCTTTCACTGTTTGCTTCAAGTTGGCCTGACGGGTTAGAAGCGGTAGCCGAAAAATACGGCTTTAAAGATAAAGAAGCTGTGGCAATCGAAAATCCCACTCCTTTAGCAGATTACACAGTTAAAGGATTAGAAGAACAGCCGATTGGTACTAGCATTGCTGGACTTTTAGGGTCTGCCTTCAGCTTCGGCGCGGCTTTTGGAATTGCTCAGTTGGTGGTAAAACCTAAAGATGTCTAAACTCTCCATACCTTTTCGATTGCGAGTGTCTCTCACAATTGTGATTGGCATGGGTTTTCTGAAGACAGGCGCTTGGCTGTGGCTGGGAATTTATGGAGCGATCACACTTTTTTGGTCGTTTTGGCTGAGGGCTCCGGTGCGAACCCTCGCGCAACTTTTGGGAGCAGAATTGCTTTTTCTCTCCTTATTAGTGCTGCCCCAAGGTTGGGAACGCGCCAGTTTTTTGTTGCTGCGTTCCCTAATTTGCTTGCTAATTATGAACAGCTTCCTGTTAACTTTGCCACCCCACAGTTTCGGAATCGCCCTCAAAGGATTACCCCTACCAGCAGGTTTGCAAGAGATTGTACTGTTAACGGGACAATACTTGGAAATCCTGCTGACCGAAGTCAACCGCATGAAAATATCTGCCCAACTCCGGGGCTTATCGGGTACCGGAGGATGGCTGCGCTACGCCAGCGCTTCCATGATCGGAGCGCTTTATTTGCGAAGTCTCGATCGGGCAGAAAGAGTACACGCAGCCATGCTAATTCGCGGCTATCAAGGAGCTTTACCTGCTGACTCAAAATCAACACCAAAAGAGCGACTCTGGCTGACAGTAGCAATTTTAATGGCAGCCGGATTAACAATAGCTTCTTATGGTAAGTGGTAATTTAGAACGGGCAATTGGTAATTTGTAATTGATTCATTCATGCCTCTACCTTTTGCCTTCTCCCTTCCCCTCTCTGCGCCCTCTGTGTTCTCTGCGGTTAAATACTCTTAATCCTAAAATAGAGGAAAATAAAAATTGACTATACTCAAATCCGTGCCAACAATCGAAGTAGAAAACTTAGTATTCGGATATCACGATCAAAAGCCAATATTGCGGGGGATTTCTTTTACTTTGCAACCGGGAGAAAGAGTTGCTATACTCGGTCTGACAGGTGCTGGTAAAAGCACTTTGCTCGAAAACTTGATCGGATTAAAAATGCCTCAATCGGGCGAGATTAGAGTGCAGGGAAAAAAGTTGGAAGAGGCGACTTTATCGCAGGCGCGGAGGCAGATTGGATTTTGCTTTCAAGATGCTAATGACCAGCTATTTATGCCGACTATTTTAGAGGATGTCATGTTCGGGCCCCGCAATTATGGAGTGCCGCCGGGAGTTGCGCGCGATCGAGCTTTATCACTATTAGACGAATTTGGTTTAGTAGAATTCGCCAACCGTTCTGCCCATGAACTTTCGGGAGGTCAAAGAAGGTTAGCAGCCTTGGCAGCAATTTTAGCATTAGAGCCGGCAATTTTAATCTTAGACGAGCCGACCAACGGACTAGATCCCTCGTGGCGGCGTCACTTGGCGTCAGTTTTGTCTCAATTGCCGATCGAGGTAATTTTGATCGCGTCCCACAATTTGAATTGGATCGGGAAAACGACTCAAAGGGCGTTAGTTTTGGCGGATGGCGAGATTAAAATTGACAGAAAAACCCAAGACTTGCTGGCAGATAAATCAACTCTAGAATATTACAATTTGCCGCCAGATTGGTAATTAACCATTGTTTATTAGTCATTACATAAAGTAGTCATAACTAACCACAAGCGATATTTCTCATGGAAAGTGGGTTGTTTGGGGCCACGGCGTTCTAGTAAACTTTAGAGTTGATCGGGAAAGAATTTCCAACTATTACTGGGTTTGCAGGCAAAAATCATGAAGGTAGCCGTATTCAGCACCAAATCTTACGATCGCACATTTCTGGAAGCAGCGAATGTCGGCGACAAACACGATTTAGTTTTTTTTGAACCGCGTCTGAACCTGGAAACCAGCGTTTTGGCTGCTGGATTTCCGGCAGTCTGCGCGTTCGTGAACGACTCCTTGGACGCGAAAACGCTGCTTAGCATTGCCGAAAAAGGCGTTCGCTTGCTGGCCCTGAGATCCGCCGGATTCAATCACGTCGATTTAGCAGCAGCGAAGGATTTAAATCTAACTCTCCTCCGCGTTCCGGCTTATTCTCCCTACGCAGTGGCCGAACACGCAGTCGCTCTGATTTTGTCCCTCAACCGCAGAATCCATCGGGCCTACAACCGCGTCCGCGAAGGCAATTTCGCCCTAGACGGCTTGTTGGGTTTTGATCTCCACGGCAAAACGGTGGGAATCGTCGGAACAGGCAGAATTGGTGCAATTACTGCCCAAATTCTGCACGGATTCGGGTGTCACCTGCTGGGATACGATGTTTACCAAAACCCGGATTGCCTCGCCCTAGGCATGGAATACGTCGCACTCCCGGAACTCTTCGCCGCTTCTGATATTGTCAGCCTCCACTGTCCGCTGATACCGGAAACTTACCATTTAATCGGTGCAGAGGCGATCAAACAAATGAAACCAGGGATGATGCTGATCAATACCAGCCGCGGTCAGTTGATTGACACTAAAGCTGTTACCAAAGGACTGAAATCTGGTATAATTGGATACCTCGGTTTAGATGTTTACGAACAAGAGACGGATCTGTTTTTTGAGGATTTGTCAAATCACGTCATTCAAGACGACGTATTTCAGCGTTTGCTGACTTTCCCCAACGTCCTGATTACCGGACACCAAGCTTTTTTCACCGAGGAAGCTTTGAAAAATATCGCCGAAACCACGATCGGCAATATCACCGACTTTGAACAAGGACGCCCTTGCCCGAATCAAATTGACCTCGCTCAAGTGAAAAAATGAGTCAAAAGACCGATTTGGCAGGGAAGGCAATTGTTTAAAATCAAGTCATATCGTTATTTTTGCTTGCAATTTGTGAAACTCTGCCTTAGTCTCATCAATTAGTCCCTGCAGCGCGGATGCTGTGCTAATTGCCGGACAATTATACTGGCAGCAATTCACAGCCTGCAATTTTACCTGACAACGGAGGAAGTATTCAATGACACAAGCTAACTTTTCGGACGAGACACAAACAATCACTGAAGTCGTGACAGTAGATCTGGTTGAGGACAAACCGGGGGTCATGACTACAGTGACAACCACAGAAACAACGGCAGGTCAGTTCCAAGATATTAAAGACCAAGTTATTACAATTTTGTCGGAACTTCCAGTCTATCTCTCTAATTTTTTTGCTGACTACCAAAAGCCCCTCATAACTGTTGGTTTAATTCTGGCAGGCGGTATTAGTATTAAGGTAATGCTGGGAGTTTTAGGTGCTCTTAATGATGTCCCTTTGGTAGCTCCAATTTTTGAGTTGATTGGCATGGGATATACGGGTTGGTTTGTTTACCGGTATCTGCTCAAGGCTTCTAATCGCCAAGAGTTGTTAACGGAAATTGATTCTTTAAAAGAACAAGTTGTAGGGAAAGATTCTTAAAGGGATGTTGAAGGAAGAGGGAAGAGGGAAGTTCGGCAACGGATTCTGTAACGGATGTCAGGAAGAAGGAAGAAAGAGGATTCTTCCCACTCTCCCCTCTCCTTATCTCCCACTCCTCCCACTCCTCCCTCTCCCACTCTCCCGCTCTCAATTTGGATGGCAAACTTGTTGCAAAGTGGCGGTAAAGTCGGGGTAGGAAATGGCAGCAGCTTCTGCCCGGTGAATGTTAGTAATACCTGTGGCGTTGAGGGCTGCGATCGCCAAACTCATCGCTATTCTGTGGTCGGTGTAGCTGTCAACATCCGCACCAGTCAAAGGAGTTCCCCCGGTAATTTCTAAACCGTCAGGTAACTCGGAAATTTGGGCTCCCATGCGGTTGAGTTCGGCAGCGGTCACGGCCAGCCGATCGCTCTCTTTGACTCGCAACTCGGCCGCATCTCGAATTATTGTAGTACCCGACGCAAAGATCGCCGCTACTGCCAAAATCGGGATTTCGTCAATCAGTCGGGGAATTAAGTCGCCCGCAATGGTGCATCCCCGCAATTGGCCGGAACTGCGAACCAAAATATCCGCTACAGGTTCTCCGGCGGCCTCTCGCTGATTTTGCAGTTCAATATCGGCCCCCATCATTTCCAAAGCTTCCAAAATGCCTGTACGAGTTGGGTTGACGCCGACATTTTCGACTACGAGTTCCGAACCCGGGACGATCGCCCCTGCAACTAGCCAAAATGCCGCCGAACTAATATCTCCCGGTACAATCACATTCTGCCCTTGCAGTTGTGTCGGCCCAGTAACTGTCACGCTACAAGTTTCTGGATCGACGCTCAATTGGGCTCCAAACGCTCGCAGCATCCGTTCGCTGTGATCCCGCGACAGAGCGGGTTCTGTGACTGTAGTTTCTCCCTCCGCCATCAAACCGGCGAGCAAAATGCAAGATTTAACTTGAGCCGAGGCGATCGGAGAATGGTAGTGAATTGGTTTTAACTGCTGTCCGAGTATCGCTAAGGGAGCTAAAGAATTACTTTTTCGACCCCAAATTTGCGATCCCATAAGTTGCAGCGGTTTAATGACGCGCGACATCGGGCGCGATCGCAGAGAACTGTCACCCGTTACCGCAAAAAAACGCCCCGGATGAGACGCTAAAATTCCCAACATTAGCCGCATCGTTGTGCCGGAATTGCCAGCGTCCAAGACTTCTACAGGCTCCTCTAACTCGCCAATTCCGACGCCCGTGACTGTCACCCGTTCCGCGTTGAGTTCAGAAACTTTGGCTCCCAGGAGCGAGAAACATTTAGCCGTGCTGCGGGGGTCTTCCCCTAGGAGTAGTCCCTCAATAGTAGTTTCACCTTGGGCGATCGCACCCAACATCAAAGCTCGGTGAGAAATTGACTTATCGCCCGGAACTCGAATCCTCCCCACCAGCGACAAGCCCGAGGTCGGTTTTTGAATGCTTAAAGTTTGGCTTTTGTCAAGAAGCGTAGTAGTTATAATGTCAGCTTGCATTGAGATAAACTAGGATTGGATGGCGTTAGCTATCCTACCTTTTTCTCAGTCCTAAGTCAGTCGTCTTTTGTACGGCCTGCGGGTTTTTTCCCAATGTGTCCGGTTAACTTAAAGCCTGATTAAACTCGCCCAGAGACTCTGCTGTCAGTTATCGAGGACACAGGAGTGCGGAGGCAACGGCACGGATTTCACTTTAATTTCACATTAATTTCACAAATATTATCCGTGTATATGCTTAGATTTCATCTCCTGCTGTGAGTTATCGACCAGATGATTGAATTGTGACTAAACAATTTTCGATTTTCGATTGCCAGTTGTAGATTTTTCATTTTTTTAAGCAAAAGCTCCGGAATTTGGAACCCAGCTAATCTAAAATCTAAAATCTAAAGCTTAAAATCTCAAATCTCAAACCCCCCGATCCACAACAACTCCTACACTTTTGTTTATGCTGACGCATCACCGCAAGCCTGTAAGTTTATCGCTGGTATCCACAGATTTACCATTGTGGTCAGTTGTTGAAACCGCTGGTACGCTTTATCAAAAAGACCGCGATCGCTTTCACTTGTTGTTGCACGAACCAGCCATCCTCGATCGCCAATTTTCTGACGACTCCGACGCATCTGCCGAGCAAGTTACAATCTTACCCCCAACTACAAAACCCCGGTTGCTCTGGCTAGAAGTTTCCCCTTATCGAGTCATTATGACCATGCAAGGAAACGGCAAATACAGTTACCGCCACTGCTGGGAACGAGGAATGTACGGCCTGAGCCGTTATTGGCTTCAGGGCGAATCGCTGGCCACTCCCGAACAGTTGCGACTCCGCAACTTCACTCGCAACTTGACGCTGACAGGAAAGCCGGAACCGGATCACTTGCGGTTAGAATACGAGTTGTGGTCGGAGAAAGTACAACTCGGTCGCTATATTTTGAATCTAGAAATTCATCACTAAATTGGGTAATTGCAAAGGGGTAGATAGTAGGTGAAGGCGACGCATTCCTCAAATTCATTCACCCGCTGTGCGTTGTTGGAGTTTGCGTGGCCATCTCGCAAATCAAAACTCTTAGCCTTTAGCGATCGCCCTTACAATAATTAATCAGTTTGCTAGTCAAAGCGTCTTGATTTGCGGCTGCTTGATTCGCCTGTTGGCCGGCTCTAATAATATCTGCTTGAGCGGTTTGGATTTGCTCTCGACCTTCTATACTTGTAGAAGCGAGATTTCCAGCCTGAAGACTTTTGCTTATGTCGCCGAGTGCTTGACTAATTTCCTGGAATGATTTAACCGATGGCTGCTGAATTTCTTTGAGGGTTGAATCTGTTATTCGCAGATCCTCAAGTTCATTCGCTATCAGGTTCAAATTTTTAGCTAAATTGTCGGTCGTTGCAGCATCGTTGCTGTCTTTATCAACCTCAAGGAGAGCGTTGCCTTTGTTGACAATTTCAGTAAATTTAGTACACTGGACAGCTCGGCTATCGCTGCAACTAATCGTCAGCGTACAGCAAGCAACAACTATCAACAGGATGGCAATCTGTTTGCGAAAAAAGTACATGAACCCTCGGTTGCAAAAAAAGTAGATTCTGGGATTTTGTCGTAGAGTGCGTCACTCGATTTTCGATTTTCGATTTACTTGCGACATTGAATCAAAGGAGCTGGAACTTTGGTCTAAAATTAGGGATTGTCCACAAGGCGAGTGTACGCGGCACAGTATCCGTTTTTGGGTGTGTCAGCGGGCCGATCGATATATCGACTGTCGAAAAACTTTCGCGACATTCAGACACGCTCTACTAAGCTAAACTACGTACCTGTTTAGGAACTATGGTCAAAAACAGCAATAACCTAAAGAAGGGAAGCATTTGGGGATATCTTACCCTGCTTTTGCCTATTTCCTTGACGGCGGTTGCCAGTTTCGAGTCGGGAAGGATGTTTTGGGCGATCGCCACCACTGCGGGCATTGCTTGGGCTTACAAACTCTACCACCAGCAGCAAAAACATAAACTCGCTCATTTAGACTCGGTTTTCTATAAGTTGATCAAGGAAAATCAAGGGCGAGTTACGGCTTTGGATTTGGCGATGAATGCGAAACTCCCCGGCGAAAAGGTTCAAGAGTATCTCGACGAACGAGCTTCTGAGTTTGCCGCAGATTTTGAAGTGACGGAACAAGGCGGAATTTTGTATTATTTTCAAATAGCTCCACCTGTCAATCAAAGCGAAACAGCTAATGCGGGAATAGCTGTTCAAGAGCCTCCCACAAATCGGGAAAAAGCACAAGATAAAAAACCAAATTTATTCCCCATAGCTTCAACCAAGACTCCTCAAAAGCCCAAAATCTCTTTTACCCAGACGGAACTCTCCCGCAGGTTCAAAGTTCACGCAACTACGATCGGCAAGTGGAAACTTAAGCCGGAGTTTGCTCAGTGGAGTCGCGAAAAAGACCCGGAGGATCTCGCCTGGGAATATTCTACAGAAAACAAGCGATTTTATCCCAAAGATTGAGTGCCTCCGGTATTTGCCAAAATATCTCAAGAAACCCGGTTTATACGATGCTCTGCAGTTGGTAACGAATAATTTGGCAACAAACCGGGTTTCTGAGACTTGAGCGCGTGTTGGACTGATTTTACTGCGGTTGACTGAAAGCATCCAGGATACACGCCCCCGGATTCATTCCTTCGCAGACTCAGGACCGAGAAATAAAAAAACTGTATCCGATGAAACTTGCCCCCCGAATTTATCCGTGGGGTCAATGCTTCAAATCTAAAATCTAAAATCTAAAATCTAAAATCTAAAATCTAAAATCGATTGACCGATCGACCTGTGTAGGTTATTTTAAGTAAAATCTTCTATATTTGAGTTTGCCAAATAAAAATCGGTAAATTCGATCGTCCTATCTGTGACTTTTTTCTCCTATGTCCAAAACAACCTTGCGAGTAGTCGCCCGCCTCGTCGCCTTTCCCGACAAAGTAGCAGAACTTAAATCTCTGCTGCTGAGCGTTATAGAACCAACTCGCAAAGAAAAAGGCTGCATCAAATACGAGCTCCTGCAAAATCAAGCCGACCCCACAGATTTTACGTTTGTTGAAGAGTGGGAAAGTGCAGATTTGCTCGAACTACATCTCGGTTCAACTCACATTCAAGACGCCGTACAGAAATTAGACGGTTTGGCCGTTGGGCCTCCAGATATCCGCCGCTATGAATTGCTAGCTTAATCGGGTTTTTATAGCAATTTGATTAAGGTTTTTGAATTAGCTTCGACCCCCCTAGCCCTCCTTAGTAAGGGGGGGGGGACAAGAGTGAAAGTTAAAATTTTACTAACTTGGGAAATTTTTATGACATTAGCAACAATAAAACAGTTATTTATTTATCCCATTAAAGGGCTGACACCGCAAGAAATGTCGGAGTTTGCTTTAACAGCAGGACACGGAATTAAGGGCGATCGAGCTTTTGCCTTAATGTTTGCAGATAATCTGGAAGCTGCAAAGATGCCCGCCCAAAATGTCCCTTGGATGAGCAAAAAAAATTTTGCTGTCCAAAACGATTGGCCTTTGTTAGCAGCTTTAGAATGTGATTATCAACCGGAAACGGCCGTTTTAACAGTCAAGCGTGAAGGAGTGGAAGTGTTATCGGCAGAAACAAACACAGCAGCGGGGCGCGATCGCATCGGCAGTTTTTTCACAGAATATCTAGCCGCAATTGAACCCACAAAAGAAGCGAGACACCCGCAGTTTGCACCTTTGCACTTAGTCGGCGACACCAGCGGCGAAACTCGTTATCCCGATCGAGAACCCGTACACATTTCTTTACTCAGTCAAGCCACATTAGACCAATTAACAGAAATTGCTGTTCAAAACATTGACGTGGGCCGATTTCGCCCGAACATTGTGCTAGAAGGTATGGCAGCTTGGTCAGAATTTGAGTTGATCGGAAAACAGTTTCAATTAGGAACGGCGCGCATAGAAGTTACAGCACGAATCGGTCGCTGTGTCAATATAGAAGTGAATCCAGAAACAGGCGATCGGGATATTTCCTTACTCAGTTTACTGCAACAGGAATTCGGTCACGCGCAAACTGGAGTTTTAGCCAAAATTATTAACAGCGGCACAGTTAAAATTGGCGATGTTTTGCATCCCTAGAATAATCAGTTGATGCGTTGTTATATATCCGAAGCCTTTAGAGGCGTGCCCTAGTCCACAATCCGAACCAACAGGAGACAATATTAACACAAAACCCGCCCCAAGCTAGCGACTCCTTATGCTTCCGGCACCCTCACCTTATTACCAATTAAATTCAGAAAACTCGTTCCAAAATGTTGAATCTCCAAAAAGTTAGCATAGGAAGGAGTTGACTTGTAAACTCTAAAAGTCCGCATAATTCCTAAAGTCGCGGCACTTTCTAGCGGGCCGATAAAGCTAGTATCTCTATCCAAAAAATGAGACTGCTTAGCCCAATGTGCCATTTGTTCCGCATTCAAAAAATAGCAGCCGGAATGAGGATTCAAAGCCCGCTCAAAAGCGACTGTTTGTTCCATGATTTTTCCCATTAACTGCCGCTGCTCCTCTACATTTTGAAACGGAGAAGTCGCTGAGTCTGCTAAATCACCATCAACATATGCTTTAAAAACCGCGCCTTTAGGCGCTATTTCATAGCGATTAGGTTGCAGCAAATTCCCATTTCCTCCGTGATGCGTAAACCACTTTAATTTACTAAAAAACCACGGATCATGCAGAACTAAATCATCTTCCAAATAACAGAAATAATCGTATTTGTTAAGGCACGCTCGCAAAACTGCTTGACACTCAAACCCCAACAGCAGCGGTTCGCATTTAGTAGCGTGGTGCATAAAACATCTGGGCTGCACTGGCAGTTGAGGCAACAGATGATAACCTTGAGTAGTGCAAACAACAATGTCAATTTCGTGCTGTTGAGATTGATTTGCTGGGATAGTTGCACATTCGCTAATGTCAATCATGGACTGAGATTTGCCGTACAAGGCTTGCAGCGATGTCACGCAAGCGGTTAAAGCATTTAGTCGGGGCTGCGGATCATTTCGCTGGGAAGCGTGTTTCCCGTCGCCGCTGGGATTGTAAAAGTGAGCAATAGTGAATAGAATTCGCATTGGTGTGGAGTAACAATTAGAAATTAAACAATAAAACAGAACGATCGCACAATAACCCTATAAATCTTACCGCACTTAGTCACCAAATAACTCCGGCAGGCGATCGCGCAACTCAGCATTTAAACGTGGCAACTCGTCCCGCATCTGTAAGTACCAATCTCGCCGCTGCCGGTAGTGCCCGCACAGCAAGCGGTTGTCCCGCACCCATTCGTAAGCATTCGCGGCTATTTTCCGGCGCATAGAAGTGTCTGAAATCAGCGAATTTAGTTTGGTTTCAAACTCTTTTTCATATCTATAAATCAATCCGGTTTCACCTTCGACAATCGAATGTTCGTAAACAGTGGGACTCGCCAGCACCGCTACTCCCCGCGCTGCACATTCAATAAACTTTAAGTCGGATTTCGTTTCGTTAACCGGGTTGGAAACGAGCGGCAGCAAAGCTATATCGCAACTGTACATTATTTCTTGATACCGTTCGTAACTGCAAAATGGTTCAAATTCTTTTTGCTGTATTTTCAAGGATTCAAAAAATCTGCGGTCGTGGATTACTTTAACTTTAATCCGGTGCTTGTGTGCGACTAAAACTCGATTTAGCGCTGCCATAATTGGCTGCCAATCTTTTTCGCGGTTGAGTGCACCAAAAAAAATTGTGACTGTATCTTCTGCCGGATAAATTCGTGGCGGGGGTAAATAGGCTAATTGATTGGAAAATACAGCAACATTGTGATTGTAATACCGCAAAATTTTTGCTAGCGGTTCCGTAGAAGTTTGCACGCAGTGACAGCCGCGATAGCTAAGGTAGTTATTGTCGGCGTATTCGCGGCGACGGATGGGATTGTCGTCAATTTCAGCTACTATTAAATAGCCTTGTTGCAACAGTTCTTTGAGTTGAGGAATATAGCCGGGATATTGCATAATTGTCCGCTGCCAAATGAAGACTTTTTCTTCTTCCGGCAGGGGGGGAATTAATCCTGCTGTTTTCACGCCGGATACGGTGCGGACACCGGGAATTGTAGCGCTAAATTTGTCCGGTTCCAAAACTCGCACACGATCGCACCCTGTAGGAGCCATAATGATAGTCTGAATCAGCAGTCTGCGCGCAGGTGCGGTAGATTTGGTCGATCGCACGATATAATGTTCAGCACCGGTTTCCGTAGCAAAACTGCTCGATGTTAGCTCTAAAGCCTTTACCATTGGATGCAGTAATTCCTGAAAGTGGACAAAATTTTCGGTTTTGTGTCCCTTTCCCTGGAATTCGTAAACCTGCAATCCGGCTTGAGCAAATAGTGATTTAATACTTTCTAGGGTAAACCAGTGCTGCATCTTGTTGTCGGGATTCTCCCACTGTCCCCGCAACAGATTGACAATCCGCCGCCAGTATTGAACATTAGGGATTCTAGCGAGAATTTGCCCCTCTGGATTCAGCAAAACACTGTACTGCTTGAGGACTTCCCAGGGATTTTTGAGGTAGGGTAGCAAGTCACCAAAAACCAAACAATCCACGGTTCCTGGGGCGATGTCGAGACTTTCGAGGGCAATTTCTTCAATATCGGCTACCGTCACCCAGTTTAGCCGATCGACTGCTATTTTAGCTTTTTCTCGATCGCATTCAATGCCAATATACTGACAATGGGGATTGATCAGCTTGTACTGTTCGCCCGTCGATCCCGTACCGCAGCCAATTTCAACAATGACTTTAGCATCCGGCGGTAGCAGCTTCAAGAAGTCGTGGTTGGCGCGATCGATCACTTTGTCTAAAATTCCTGATTAGTTGATCGTAAAATAAAACAGAGCAACCCATGCCGACAGACAACCAGCCGAAGGTTAGCATTGCGATGCCAGTATACAATGGCGATCGGCACATTTGTCAAGCCTTAAATTCTCACTTGCGAACTTTTTTTCTTTTCTATTCTCTTGGTCTGCGTTAAGAGCGTTTCCTTTAAATCTTATTCACCAATCCTACAAGGATTGCTATATTTGAGCATACTAAGTATGGAAGACCCGTTTTTGGATACTTAAACTAATATTTAAGGACAGTAAGTACGAAACCGCCTATTTTTTTATTTTTTAGCAAGCCCCAACACTTCTGTCTCCCATCTCATCACTTCAAACCTAATAATAAGGCGATTCCGCCGATCACACCAACTACCCCCAAAACAGCCCGAATGCTGACTTTTTCGCTCGCCAGCACGGCTAAAGGCAGTATAAATAGGGGACTGGTAGAACTGAGTGTTTGAGCGATTGCTGCGGGTGCATATTTCAGCGAAGTCTGTTGCAGGAAAATTCCGAGATAGGTTCCTAAAAAAGCTGCCATAATTATGGCAGCTAATATTTTGGATGATTTTAATTGTTTAAAACTGTCAAGGTTTGTTGGCTTCAAAAAGCACAGCATGGCTGCCATACCACCGCTCAAACGCAAGGCCGCCGTCCACAGGGGATCAATATCTATTTGAGTGAAGGCGGCGCGGGATAAAATTGCTCCAACGGCGTGGGATGTTTGTCCTAATAAACTAATACCTAATCCCTGCCAAAGATGTTTTGATGATAAGGTTGTTTCGGCTGTTCGTTCGGCAATTACCCAAGCTACGCCGCAGATTGTTAAAAGAATGCCAGTACAAGAAATGGGCGATAATTTTTCTTGCAAAAATATTAAGCCCAATAAAGCTGTTAAAGGGGGAGATAGGGTTTCTAAAAGCAGCGTTCGCCTCGCGCCTAAATATTTTAATACGATAAAGAAAGCGGTGTCTCCGATGCCAATTCCTAGGCCGCCGCTAATCAGCAGCATTGCTAAAATATTAGGGTTGATTGCGGGTAAAGATTTTCCTAAAATTAGTACAGTGGCAAGGAGCATGAAAAGGGCGATCGCACCTTTGAGCAAATTTAGCACGACTGCGGGGATTTGCTGTCCCACTCGCTGCCAGATGGTGGAAGATAGAGCCCAGACAAATGCAGCGCCTAAAGCGGCGATTTCACCCATAAAATCTGTTGACTGTTGACTGTTAATGGTTGACTGTTGTCATTAGTTACCAATTCGCAATTCCCGATGCCCGATTCCCCATGCCATATAAATTAGGGTTCCCGGTGGCCTACCTGGAACCCTAGATTTATTAAGCTTTTTTAGCAGTGGGCGGTGAACATCAATCAATACCATCATGTCCGAATAGAGGAACGAAGCAATTCGCTTGCAGTTTGGGATTGCTTCGTTCCATTCTTCGGACACCCAAGATATATGTTTACCTACTGATTAACCTTGTGGTAATCCCGGAGATTGCGTAGGTTGAAATTGTGACCGCATATCTGTTCTTACCCAAGAACTAAAACGATCGGGACGAACGCATTCAGCATTATCTAATTCGTCTTTGAGTTTATTGGCGAAAGATTCAAACATATCCACTAAAGCCTGACGATCTGTTAAGCAACCTTGGAGAGCAATAAGTTGTTCCAGCGTCCAGTTATACAGTTGAGTGTCCCCTTGTTCAATGCGTAAATAGAACTGATTCTCAAACTGTGCCAGATTAGAGTAGAAGTTCTCAACTTCTGACTTGATCAAGTTCATATCTAGGTAGAATTGTTGCTGTTTCAATTCTGCAAAAATCGTATTTTTGATGTTCTGCGTGAAGTTTTGGTTCAGCTCATTTTTGACGATCGTAGAGACATCATTACGGAAGTTGAGAATCTTGTTATCCAAGCTAGTATTAATGCGATTGTCAAGATCGTTGACAATATTAGTAGTCACTAACTGCACGTTATTATTGCTAGATTGATTAACCACCGTATTGATGCGTTGATCCATGTTAGCTTCAATCTGCTGAATGACCAGATTTTTAATGTTTTGGCTTTGGTCAGCAATTTTGAGATTAACTACCGCATTAATCCGCTGATCTATGTCGTGTTGAATTTGCTGAACAATTTGAGTGTTAATATCTTGAGATAGATTAGACACTTTGAGGTTCACGACATTATCGATGCGTTGATCGATGTAAGTTTGCATTTGCTGAATCACCAGATTCTTCACATTCTGGGTTTGATCGGAAATCTTGATGCTCACCACATTCTCAACACGCTGATCGATAGTATGTTGGAGTTGCTGAATTACCTGATTAGTGATCTCTTGAGATTGATTGGCGATTTGGACATTAACGGAGTTACTAATGCGCTCATCAATATCAGCCGACATTTGATTAATTACCTGGGTATTAATCTCTGTAGACTGATTAGCAATTTTGATGTTAACTACATTCTCAATCCGTTGCTCAAGTTCAGTTTGCATTTGCTGAACTACGAGATTCTTAACTTCTTGAGTCTGATTAGACACTTTGAGATTAACGACGGACTCAACACGCTCATTGAGTTCGGTTTGCATTTGTTGCAGCACTAAGTTTTTAATCTCTTGGGTTTGTTCAGAGATTCTTAAATTCACCTGCTCACTAACAATGCGGGGGATTCGGGAAATAAATAAGTCGTTGAGATTTTTGTTGAAGTACCCCGACCAATTGTGGAAATTCTGATTAAAACTAACTTCCATTTGTTGGGTAAGAGTCTTAAGCATAAACTCCAGCCGTGCTACCTTCATCCCTAAGTCTTTAGCTTGAGTTTGATAGCCTTTAAGCAGCGATTTTTCCAAATTGTCCCAATAAGCTTCTTTTTTCTCGTTCGGATCACCTGTTACGGTAATGGAACTATTGATTTGGGCTGCCATTTGCTGCCACATTTGTTCCATCTGATCTTGGTCAAAACTGAAGTTAAATCCACTGCTAATATCGATATTTTCAGTCCCCGAGCTAGTTGTACCACCCGTGGTAACTGCTGTACTACTAGAGCTAGTTGTACCACCAGTGGTAACGGGTATACCACCAGAGCTAGTTGTGCTACCACCAGTGGTAACTCGTGTACCACCAGAGCTAGTTGTGCTACCACCCGAAGTAACTTGTGTACCACCAGAGCTAGTTGTGCTACCACCACCCACTACACTAACAGTGCTTCCGCTGATGCCGCCGATACCAGGTTTTACTGATGACTGTGCATATCCTTCGGCTACTTCTAGATCACTGATGTTGTTGATTTCTAAAACAACTTGCCCTTCGTTATCTTCTATGTATGTATCAAAAAAGAAGCCGGAGATGGTGGTTTTTTCTTTGACTTCAAAAATAACTTCATCTTTGAAGCCATTTAAGGAACACCAACTTTCGCTAAGTTCAATTCCTGTCAACTTGGAGATAAATTTTCCCCCTTCAATCAACAGTAACGCCCAAGGTTCTAATTGGAAATTTTTTGCTTCTGCTCCATAAGTGGCATTGCTTTCCCGAATCTTGACGCGATAGTTCCCTGCGGCTAACTCGATGGAATTAGCATTGGCTTTTTTAAGAGTTGAGAGATAATTGCCATCAAGCGAATAGCAGTTTTCCTTGCTATCAACTGTTAAAGTTTGGGGAGTAGACTGTTGATTGCCAGTGATTGAAACCGTGACTTGTCCTTGATTATCACCACTATAGGTATCAAAAAATAAAGCACACACTACAGCTTTTTCTTTGATATCTAACTGCAATTTGTCGTTATAGCCGTTTAAAGTTGCCCAATTTCCACCTGTCTCAACACCTGTCTTTGTGTTGATAAAGGTACTGCCATCAAGTCCATAAATCCAGAGAAAAACAAAAGGCTCAGCGACGGTATTGTCGCCACTATAACTGTAGCTACCACTGGTAATTTGGATGTCAAAAGTTCCTTTGTCTAATGTCAGAGACTTAGCAACATTTTGTTGCAAGCTATTCATCTGAGCGGTATTGATAACGTAACAGTTTTCTTTGGTATCAATGGTTAACAGTTTCATAGTTTCGTCACCCGTTGTAGTAGTTGTTTGTGGAGCTTGTGTAGTTTCAGTGTGAACTTTTGAAGTGATGGTTTTGCTCACTTCTGGTGCCGGTTGATAAACCGCAATTCCTGCCCAACGACCGCTAGGCTTGGTTTGAGCCACTAATGTGCCTTTACCTGTCTGGGTATTAATGCGGATTAATTGACCGTCTTTTCCCAATTTAAAAAATCTGCCGGTAACGCCATAAAGGACATTGCCAACAAATTCCATACTGCCAATACCAGGAAATCCAGTATCACCAATAGTTTTAACTTCGCTAGTATCGAGATTGCATCTAGCAAGTAATTTCTTCTTTTGGTAGCCAATTAATGTGATATATGCTATGCCATTGCTATCAAAGGCAACTTCACCACAGTTGTAGTCTTTATTAGCTACGGTAGGTGCGATTCGTTTAGTCGAAAGGAGTAATAATACTCAGGGATGGCTAGTATGGCTTCCAAAGTCATAACAACT
>NZ_JAUBPI010000095.1:0-24920 GCF_036700645.1 Microcoleus sp. S36b_A4
AAAAGGCGATCGTTCCTTGTAGTGCAAGGGTTTGTGAGATTTGAACATTCCCCCTACTGGGGGAACTTCAGATTAAACATCCGCCGGATTCAGGTGCATCATTGCCCAAGTGGTGTAAGTGCCGATCGGACTCCAAAGTATGTAAGGTAGCAATAACAGGGCGGCCGGCTCCGAAACTTGCAAGACACTTAAAGCTAGCATTACGCTTAAAATAGCGCCAGTTCCGCCGATTATTGTGCCGACTTTTAGGCTCCTAATTTTGCACATAACCGAGGTGTAAGACATGGTTACTATTTCTAAAAGCAGGTACAAACCCATTCTCAGCCAAGTCTCCTGAGTTCCTGGTTCTTTTTCCCAAACAATCACTGCTGACCAAGCTGCACAAATAAAAATTACTGTCCAAATTAAGGGAATTGCTTTTTCAATTACTAGCCATCTCGGACGCTGCAATCGGTTGAACCATTGGATGTCGCTGGGCGGGATTATGTTAGTGGCTAGTGCTACTATCAAGGCGACGCCTCCAATTACCATCCAGGATTTAATCATTTTTTTACCTTGGGCGAGGTTGACAGGTTCAATTCAGCAGATATTATCTCGGATTTTGGCGATCGCGCAATCTGTGCCTAGTTATATTAGATTGGACAGAGTTGCGAAACCTAACATCAGTTGACAACTAATTTAGACTTCTGGGAAACCTCAATTTATTTTTTTCTATTCGGTTTCATAATATAAAGAATGTGACTCTTGCTTCCTCCCCTTGACAAGGGAAGGGAGCGAGTCTGCTTTTTAGTAAAATTTACCAGTAAATTGAACAAAAAGTCTCTTAGTCTTTCAAAAAAATCGGCTACTAGCCGAGGCGGTGATGTTGTTCTAATTCTAAACTAGAGTCATCCTCTTTTTTCGGAACCAGAAGCGTATTTTCGCTGCTCGGTTGCAACACGGCTTTAATCACTTGGAGAAAACGGTTAGGCTTTTTGGTTTGACCGTTGAGAGTGCGCCGGTCTTGCACTTTTTTAGAAAGGTGCCTCATCACAGATAAATCGAGTTCATCGATGAAATGGTCTGCTATACGTTCTCCCATTAAATCAATAGCTTCAGCATACTGATCGGTTAGCGTTTCTATGGCATCGTATGCTTCGTCAGCAACTTGACTTGCTACTGTTTTATTTTGGTCGCCTGGTGTCTGGGAATGGCTGCGGCGTCGGTCTAAAAGACTTTGGTAGTCCGCAATGCTCATTCCCAAATTGTAGAGATGGTGGTGAGCGTGATCCATCAAATCTACTTCACTGGGATAGAAGAAACCACGAGTGCTGTTGATGCCGTGCAGTTTTGCCCAACGCCGCAGAGTTGTCTCATCTTGCAGTTGATATCGCTCCAACATTTGAGCTGTGTTCAGCTCTACTTCTGGCGTAACTTTGAAATCGCTCATCGGTAAATCCTCGCTGGTGAGTAAATAAATAAAATTGAAACTTAGAATCTGTGATTGGCGTACAGTCTGAAAATGATGATCAATCCTGTGACGGCATTGAGGTAAGTCTTGCGGGCATTTGCTAACCGTCGATCGTGCGATCGTGCGATCGAGT
This sequence comes from Microcoleus sp. S36b_A4, assembly GCF_036700645.1. Classification (NCBI taxonomy): domain Bacteria; kingdom Bacillati; phylum Cyanobacteriota; class Cyanophyceae; order Oscillatoriales; family Microcoleaceae; genus Microcoleus; species Microcoleus sp. S36b_A4. The sequence goes on from NZ_JAUBPI010000095.1 coordinate 1,584, forward strand.
CAGAGGATTTCAGGGTAGCGTACTTTTGGGCATTGTCTCGATCGCATCCGGGAGCAAGCACACAGGGTTAATAATATAGCTGATTTATGGTTTCAACAACCGTTAAAAATAGTAAAGTTTGATTGTTGGCCTTGAATTCTTAGTAATGTTGAGCTATAATTTTCTGAATAACCGTGCAATTAGTAATTTTAGTAGTTGCAAACGAGATTCTTAGTATGCCTGTATACGATTATTTGTGTCCCGAAAATAACCAGCAGTTAGAAGTTTGGCACAGCATGAACCTGGAAGTTTCGACTTGGGGCCAACTGTGCGAGTTGGCTAAGCGCGAACCCGGAGAGACTCCCGCAGATGCTCCGGTACGCCGACTGCTGAGCGCTCCGAGGTTGATGAAGCCGACATCCGACACGGATTATAAAAATTCGGGTTTTAGCAAGTACGTGAAGCGGGATGAAGGGGTTTATGAAAATGTCACGGCTAAGGATGGTGAAAGCCGTATTGTCAATCGAGATGGTAAGCCGATTAAAGACTGAAAATCCCAAATAATTAAGTTTTCAGTTGAGTAAATTACAGATATTGGGTAGGGACACGGCAGTGCCGTGTCCTGTATTTCATCAGATTGAAAACTACTATATTATTCAGATTATATTATTCCGATTCAGGCGGAAACAAAACGCTCCACTGGACATAATATTATGAGCCAAACCAATCTTTCATTTTTTGTTTGGCTTGTTCTTTAGTATCAGCATTAATGTATACTGAAACAGTAGCTATTGCCGCCAGTAATACTCCTAAATCATCGGTAAATCCGATGCCGACTAATATATCGGGAATGGCATCAACAGGAGATATAAAATAGGTCAAAGCTCCAACTACAACTCCTTTTGCCCAAGCAGGCACGTTTGGGTTCTCAGCCGTATAGTAGAGAATCAAAGCTTTTTCAACTACTTCTCTTCCTGCGGTTAAAGCAAAGTTTTTAAGTTTAGTCCAAAAACTTTCATCTGAATAGTTAATTTGGGCGTTGCTGAGGTTTGTTGTGGTTCCTTTTCGATTGATCAAATCGAGAGGAATGCCCTTAGTTTTAAGCTGGGAAACAGCCAAATTGAAGGATGCTGATGCCTGATTTTTATTAGGCGCCGCCTCCCGTATTTGTTTCATGTCTGCGATGAATTCCTGCATGGCTTGGATTTGCAAGTCGGAAACAGCCAGCAGTTTTTTTGCGGATTGGATCGCCTCGCTTTCTGCAGAATGCAGCGTCTTATTTGCGCCAGCAATGTTAATTAAAAAATACATGACTCCCAAACGCAGCGGTTCTTCTGAATGGCTGAGTGTTTGCAAACAGTCGCTGAGTGATGGGGGACTGGCTGTGTAGGATTGGATTTGAGTTTTTGCAGAGTCAGAAAATTTGTCTAAATTTATGGTTTTAAACAACAAATCTAGTTCGTCAATATCAACGGAACCATCGGCGGCTGCGATCGCAAACAAAGAACCATAAAAAGCTAAAAGTTCGCTTTCTGAGGAGGTGGCAAAAATATCTCTCTCGGACATGATGGTACTTCGATCGCGACGCTTTGCATTTTACCACAAAACTCAGCGCGCCATGATTTCAGAAATCGGCAATAATTTTAGAGAGCATGACACAATGGAGAATTTTTTATGAAAGTTGCGATCGTCGGCTGCGGCTATGTGGGTACTGCGACAGCCAAACATTTACGCGGCAAATCTGATTGTACCGTGACGGCGACAACTACGACGGCGACGCGAGTAGTTGAGTTGGAGGGTGTCGCGCAGCGGGTAGCCGTACTCAAGGGAAATGACAAAGATGCAATGACGGCTGTACTGCAAGAACAAGATGCTGTTATGCTGTGCGTCGGTGCCCGAAATCCTCATACTTATCGGGAAAGTTATATAGATACTGCGACAACTTTAGTATCGGTTTTACAGCAGATACCGACAGTAAAGCAGGTTATTTATACGGGTACTTATTCTGTGTATGGCGATCGCCAAGGTGAATTGGTAAATGAAGAATCACCCGTCGCGCCGGCTAATCCAAACGGTGAAATTCTCGCAGAAACAGAACGGGTTTTATTAGCAGCATCTAGTCCAAATCTTCAAGTCTGCATTCTCCGTTTGGGAGGAATTTATGGGCCGGGGCGAGAATTAGTTAAAATCTTTAGAGGCTGGGCTGGGAGCACTCGTCCCGGTAGGGGGGAAGATGCTACTAATTGGGTGCATCAGGATGATATTGTTGGGGGGTTAACTTTTGCTTTGGAAAATCGATTGCAGGGAATTTACAATTTAGTCGGGGATGTGTCGCTATCCAGTGGCGAATTGCTCGATCGCATTTTTGAAGCTAATAATTTGCCTAAAGTTTCTTGGGATGGAAGTCCTAGCGTGCGGCCTTATAATGCGAGGGTGTCGAATCAAAAGATTAAGGCGGCGGGTTATCAGTTTGTTCATCCTGAGATTAGGGAGTTTTAGTTGGGCGATCGCTCTTTTGTTAAACCGCATCTTTTTCACAGGCGGGACGCCCGTGCCACAATGAACGCGGATGGACTAAAGGGCGATATTCACCGCTTTAGATTTTTTCCCTAACCCAAATTCTAAATGATTTCAGTAATGCAATTTCTCCCATTGTTTTAGTCTGCTCAAAAAACCTACTCATTTCTGTTGATGATAAAAAGGGAAAAGCAATACTGAAATTGCATTCAACATAGTCCTCGGAAGCTAACTGATAAAATTTTAAAACTCGCCCGTTATATCTCCAGAGTTCGGGTACGCCAAGTGCCGAGTAAATTCCTGACTTATTAATTGAACTACTGGTAATATCTATTTCAATTGCCAAGTCGGGCGGTGGGGCAGTTTCTAAGTCTAGTTCTTGCCTGCCTCTGACTGCTGGTTCACTTTGAATATAATAACAATTGTCAGGTTCTATACCCTTTTTAGCCTGTTCTTGCTTGAGAGTCATTGAGCCAGCACTTTTGATTTCACTGCCGAGTTCTTCTGCTAAAATGAAAATGAAGCGATCAGACTGAATCTTGGGATTTTCATGTTCGTATAAAGGACTCATAATTTCCAACATCCCGTTATCATAAGCTATGCGATAACCTCGGCGATCGCCTATTTCTTTGAGCAACGTTTCAAAGGTTGACCAGCTAATGTTTTCTAGCAGTGTTCTTTGTTCGGCTAAACTTGAAGTAGTAGCAATCATCTCAAAATCTCCTTGAGCTGAGAAAACTCTAGTTTTATTTTACCACAGGCCCCGATACTATGAAATGGGCGATTTTTTACGGGATAGCTCGGCTTCCCGGTCTTTTTTTTTTACCGCAGATGCAGGCGGATTGACGCGGATGAACGCGGATGAAGAAAGAGCGATCGCACTTCACTTAGGTTGTGTTAAATCTTATTTGATGACACCGCTAATTCTTTCTCTTCTTCCCAAGACAGTGATATTTGAAGTTGTCCTGATACTGTAAATGTGTGAGCTGCCAACAGTGCCGTCTCTAAATTTACACACATCCGGGCGGAATAATTACCTTCTTGTCCGCCGATAACTAGCTTTTCTATTGCATCGGGTTTTGATGGATCTACTAAATTATGGAAGCTAACGTTATCAAAAGTTACGTTAACAATATATTTGCCGGATTCGCCGCCACCAATGCTCATATAACACTCGTCATCTGCACCCAAGGTAACTAAAGTTTTAGTTGTCCCATTTAACTCGCGGATGGCTTGTTCTATTTGACTCCAAGTAGGACTTTCTATTAAGTCACCTTCATCCTGGTTGCCAACCCAATTTTCTGCTGATAGGTTTAACACAAACATTATCGCCTCCTTGTATTTGGGAGTTTAACGGTTATTGTTTTACTTCCATTGGGAGTAATAATTTCTAATTCTTCTATATTTAACTGCCAAGCCATAGAGTTTACTCCACCTCTTAAGCCGCAGGCTGCACAAAGTTCGCGATCGCAAATCAAACGTGCTTTACCTCCTCTAATTCCCGCATCGGCTGCTTGTTGAAAAGCATCGGCTTCAGCGTGGGTTTTGGTGATAGGATTGACATTAAAGGTTATTTGCCGACGATTGGGGTTGCTGCCAGAGTTGATGCCAAAAAAACTTTGACCCGCTATTTCTAGTTTAGCTATGGTTGATTTATCGGTTTCGCTGCCAGCCGATGGTAAACCTAGGCTTTGTCTATATGCACCTAGTTCATCAAACACACTTTGTATTTTTGCCTTTCCTTTGGGTTGACAGCCCAATTTTACCAGATTGTGTTCTGGTTTTGGGATTTGGGATTGCGATCGCTCTCTTCTTCATCCGCGTTCATCAGCGTCTATCCGCCTGCATCTGCGGTTAAAAAAAGGGCGATCGCTTCTCAATTTCTACCCGCGCACCATCACCCACCAAATTATCCCATAATCCCAGCAAAAAAGTCGATCGTCTCTTTCAACGCTTTCACAAACACATCAATCTCCTCGCGAGTATTGTAAAAATACAAACTCGCTCTGGCAGTAGATGAAACGTTCAAATAGCGGTGCAAAGCTTGCGTGCAGTGATGCCCGGAACGAATCGCGACTCCCTCCTGGTCTAACATGGTAGACAAGTCTTGAGGGTGAATTTCTCCTGCTGTAAATGCCGCCAAAGCTGCCCTACCTTCGCCGTTGCTGTCTGGTTGTGGCCCGTAGATTTTAATTTCTGGAATTTGCCACAATTGTTGGAACATATAAGCAGTCAATTCTGCTTCGCAAGCGTGAATCTTATCCATGCCAATCTTACTAAGATAATCGATTGCTGCACCAAGGGCGATCGCCTCGCCGATTGCAGGCGTGCCGGCTTCAAATTTGTGTGGCAAATCGGCATAGGTGGAATAATCGAGAAACACGTCAGCAATCATCTCCCCACCACCGAAAAACGGAGGCATTTCTCTCAGCAAGTCCAGTTTACCGTACAGAAAACCGATGCCAGTCGGAGCGCACATTTTGTGCCCGGAAGCAACCAGCCAATCGCAATCAATTGCTTGCACGTCTACTATCATGTGCGGGACGCTTTGGCAAGCATCTATTAAAACTCTTGCGCCGAAACTGTGGGCAATTTTGCAGATTTCTTTGACTGGACTGATGCAGCCCAAAGTATTAGAAACATGAACGGTTGACACCAATTTAGTTTTATGGGAAATTAGCGTTTTAAACTGTTCCAAATCAAACTCGTTAGTTTCCGTTAACTCGACAAACTTCAGCACAGCACCGGTTCTTTGAGCAATCATTTGCCAGGGAACGAGATTGCTGTGGTGTTCCATCACCGACAGGATAATTTCATCTCCAGCTTGCAGATTGCTCAAACCCCAAGAATAAGCAACCAAATTAATCGCTTCGGTGGCGTTGCGAGTATAGACAATTTCTTGCCGAGACGCCGCATTCACAAACGCGGCAACTTTGTCTCTCGCACCTTCGTAAGCATCAGTGGCTTTGGCGCTGAGAGTGTGAGCGCCGCGGTGCACGTTTGCATTATATTGTCCGTAGTAATCACGCCAAGCGTTGAGTACAGCTAGGGGTTTTTGAGAGGTAGCTGCATTGTCTAAATAAACTAGCGGTTTACCATTTACTTTTTCATTCAAAATTGGGAAGTCGCCACGAACTTTTGAGGCAAGTGTTTTTTCTTGAATAAGTGTCATATTTTTCAGAAGTTAGTATTGTTGTGAAACTCGCTTCTAGGGCGTATTGTTGAACCCGGAGATCCCCCTAAATCCCCTTAATAAGGGGGACTTTAAGAATACTCTTGTTCCCCCCTTATTAAGGGGGGCTAGGGGGGATCTCCGGGTTTGATTGCAAAGGTAAGAAAACACCCCCAGTCTGTTGGTGATTCTTTTATTCTTGAATAGCCACGCAGGTAGAAAGCATTTTGGCCACGCCCATAATCGGTAATTGATTGAGCATTTCCGCCGCAAAAGCATCGATTAGCAAATAGCGACTTCTTTCTAAATCCAAACCGCGACTTTGCAAGTAGAAAAGTTCATCATCTTCTAATTGACTGACAGTTGCACCGTGGGAACATTTAACGTTATCGGCGACAATTTCCAACTGCGGTTTGGTATCTACGCGAGCTCTCGGCGACAGCAACAAATTTCGGCTCAATTGTCCGGCATCTGTCAATTGGGCGGCTTTGCGAACGAAAACTTTGCCGTTAAATACAGCGCGAGCTTTGTTCCCGACAATGCACTTATGTAATTGGCGACTTGTACCGTGAGGGTGATTAAAATCGATTAAACTGTGAGTGTCCGACAACTGTTCCCCAAAGGCTACGCTTAAGCCGTTTAACGTTGTTTCAGTGGCTTCGCCGCGCTGAAATACTTCTAAATTGTGGCGCGATATTTTGCCTCCCAAGCTGATAGCATGACAAGTATAACGGCTATTACGAGATTGCTCGATCGCACTTTTGCCGATATGAACAACCTCTCCACCTTCCCGCTGCAGCCGAACGTGATTCACAGTGGCGTTTTCGCCGACAACAACATCGGTTACAGCATTCGTAAATGCAGCGACATTCCCGATAGTTGCATAATCCTCAACCAGCGTCACATTGCTTCCAGGCTCAGCTATGACTAAGCAGTGCGGCTGGGACATCGTAGGAGATGTACCTGGTGCTGTCAGGAACAGCAAGTGAATCGGAAGGTCGATCGACATATTGGCCGGCACGAACACCACCGCAGAATCCGCCAAACCCGCAGTATTCAGCGCGGTAAACACCTCGGTTTGCTGTCTGTGCTTGCTCAAAACATCCCTGATGCGCGCCTGATGTTTTTCGGGTACATGGGATAGATTACCTGCATAAAAGTCGATCGGCAAATTGGGAAAAACCGACGACTCCACCGTTGACAAATCCGGCGCATAAAAACCGTTGACAAATACCAATCTTAATGGTAAATCATCCCGATTTTTCACTGGCATAATGATATCAGCCAGCTTAATTTTTGACTGATTGATCTGCGGTATATGAAAAGGAATTTGCAACACCGACGACAAATCAGTAAAGCGCCATTCTTCATCCCTCACCGTCGGAAAACTCGAAGAAAGCACGTATTCCGTCGCCGCATCCCGCAAATCCTGCAACCCGTAAGCAGAACTTTCGTTATTAGCTGCGCCCAACTTGCCGCACTGATTAACCAAATCAGTCAAAAACATTTCCCTACTAGCAACTTGCGTATTCATCATCGCGCGCCCACTCCTGCAGCTTCCTCTTCCACAACCCAGTCATAACCGCGCTCTTCCAATTCCAGCGCCAACTCTTTCGGGCCAGTCAAGATAATTCTACCGGCTTCCATGACGTGAATAAAATCAGGAATAATGTAATTCAGCAACCGCTGATAGTGAGTAATTACCAACATCGAATTTTCAGCAGTTGACAACTGATTCACACCGCCGGCGACAATCTTGAGAGCGTCGATATCCAAACCCGAATCAGTTTCGTCTAAAATAGCTAACCTCGGTTCCAACAGCGCCATTTGCAAAATTTCATTCCGCTTTTTCTCGCCGCCGGAAAAACCCTCATTTACGCTGCGGCCTAAAAAAGAATCATTCATCTTGACAATATCCAGCTTGTCCTCGATTAAATCTTGGAAATCAAAAGCATCCAATTCTTCCAAGCCGCGATGTTTGCGGTGAGAATTGTAAGCCACGCGCAAGAAATCCAGATTGCTAACGCCGGGAATTTCTAAAGGATATTGGAAAGCTAGGAATACGCCCGCCAAAGAGCGTTCTTCCGGCGCTAATTCCAGCAAATTTTGGCCCAGAAAAGTAACTTCTCCGCCCGTTACTGTATAAGCAGGATGACCCGCTAATATCTTGGATAAAGTGCTTTTTCCAGAACCGTTCGGGCCCATAATCGCGTGAATTTCACCCGATTTAATTTCCAGATTCAAACCCTTAAGGATTTGGGTATCTTCCACATTCGCAGTTAAATCGCGGACGGATAGCACCACTTGACTATTTTCAACAATCATCTATTTTTTTCCTTTTCCTCAATGCACTTTACAGTTTTTTCTTCTCGTTCTTCTCGTTCCTAGGCTCTGGCTATTACTGACCACTTAACGTTAAACCTACCGTCTCTCTTGTTTGTATCGAAGTCTCGATCCCCCCTAACCCCCCTTAATAAGGGGGGGACAAGAGTGTTCTTAAAGTACCCCTTAATAAGGAAGGGGGGACACAAGAAGTCTTCTCAAAGTCCCCCTTTTTAAGGGGGATTTAGGGGGATCTAGACTCGAATAAAAGCGACATTTATTATGGCTTGCAGTCTTAAGTTGTCACCGATGGACTCGGCCTGGAAGGGTTTCTTGCGCGCGAAAATTATCCGACACTTCCTTCGAGCTTCAGACTCAACAGCTTATCAGCTTCCGCCGCAAATTCCATTGGTAACTGATTGAAAACATCTTTACAGAAACCGCTAATCATCATCGAAATAGCATTTTCGGCGGAAATTCCCCGCTGTGCGAAGAAGAACAATTGCTCTTCCCCAATTTTAGAAGTAGAAGCTTCGTGTTCCACTTTAGCAGTGTGGTTCTGCACTTGAATATAAGGGAAAGTATTCGCCTGAGCGTTATCCCCAATCAGCATGGAATCGCACTGAGAGTAATTTCGAGAGCCTTTAGCATTGGGCCCCATTTTCACCAAGCCGCGATAGCTGTTGGATGAATTTCCCGCCGAAATTCCCTTAGAAATAATCGTGCTGCGAGTGTTTTTGCCAACGTGGATCATTTTGGTACCGGTGTCAGCTTGCTGCTTGTTATTTGTCAGCGCTACGGAGTAAAATTCGCCCACCGAGTTGTCGCCGACTAACACGCAACTGGGATATTTCCAAGTAATCGCGGAACCGGTTTCTACTTGTGTCCAAGAAATCTTAGAATTGACTCCTTGACACAAACCCCGTTTCGTCACGAAGTTGTAAATGCCGCCTTTGCCGTTGGCGTCGCCAGCGTACCAGTTTTGCACTGTGGAGTATTTGATATCCGCATTGTCCATTGTTACCAATTCCACGACAGCCGCGTGCAGTTGATTAGTGTCAAACATCGGGGCGGTGCAGCCTTCTAGGTAAGACACTGAGCTGTTTTCTTCTGCAACAATTAGGGTGCGCTCGAACTGGCCGGAATCTCCGTTGTTGATGCGGAAATAGGTTGACAATTCCATTGGGCATTTGACGCCTTTGGGAATGTAAACAAAGGAACCGTCGCTGAATACGGCGGAGTTGAGGGCTGCGAAAAAGTTATCGCCGACTGGTACGACGCTGCCGAGATATTTTTCTATTAATTCGGGATAATCTTTGACGGCTTCTGAAATGGAACAGAAAATAACACCATCTTTGGCTAACTTTTCTCTAAATGTTGTGGCAATTGAAACGCTGTCGAAAACGGCATCGACGGCAACATTTCCGAGCCGTTTTTGTTCGGAGAGGGGAATGCCTAGTTTCTCGAAGGTTTCTAGCAGTGTCGGGTCTACTTCGTCCAAACTGTTGAGCTTTTTGGGCTTTTGTTTGGGCGCGGAATAGTAGATAATTTGTTGGTAGTCGATCGCGGGATAGTTGACGTGGGGCCAAGTGGGCTCGGTCATTGTCAGCCACTTCCGGTATGCTTTGAGGCGGAATTGCAGCATGAATTCCGGTTCGTTTTTCTTGGCGGAAATCAGGCGGACTACATCTTCGCTCAAGCCGCGGGGGATGGTGTCTGACTCGATGTCGGTGACGAAACCGTATTTATACGGCTGGTTGACTAAGGTTTTGACTGTGGTAGAACTCATTATTTTGCGTGTTCAGTGTTCTAGATAATGCTCTCTGGATGGCAGACGGGGCAATGCCTGTCTGGGCTTGAGCGAGTTCTGCTGGACTGCTCTGGGAAGTTAAACAACAATTTTGTTGCTTTACTATATTTTAAGCTACATTAACAATAGTGATATTGTCAAAGTCAAATTAATAATTTTTTGTGAAGATGATGGAGACTACTCAGCAGACTTCCACGAAACAAGACATCCTGCAATATTTGCTCAAGGGGGGGCAGGGGACGGCTCTTGAGTTGGCGGAGTCTTTGGATATCAGTCCGCAGGCGATTCGCCGTCACTTGAAGGATTTGGAAGCGGAGGGGCTGATTCAGTATCAGTCGGTTCAGGCTGGGATGGGGCGGCCGCAGCACATTTATGAGCTTACCAGTCAGGGGCGCGATCGATTCCCTAATCGTTACGGTGATTTTGCAGTCTCTTTTCTGGATACGTTGGCGGAAACCGTCGGCCGCGAGCAAGTGATTACTATCTTGCGAAAACAGTGGCAGCGCAAGGCGACGGAGTATCGGCGGCTGGTGGGTGCGGGTTCGCTGGAAGAGCGGGTGACTAAGCTAATGGAACTCCGCAGGGCTGAAGGTTATATGGCTGAGTGTTATCCTGTAGAATCTGTAGAGGTTGGGATGTGCGATCGCACTGGTTTGGGCGATCGATTTGTGTTGATGGAACACAACTGCGCGATTTCTAATGTTGCTGAAACTTTTCCGAGTGTGTGTGGCAATGAGTTGGAAATGTTTGCGGGGGTGTTGCCGGACTGTACTGTGGAGCGGACTCACTGGATTATTAATGGGGAACACCGCTGCGGTTATTTGATTGCCAGAAGGAAGGATGAAGTTCGGCAACGGATTTTGTAACGGATTTAACGGATGTCACGCATGGAAGTTCGGCAACGGATGAGTGTAACGGATGTCACGGATGTCAGGGATTACCAATTACCGATTACCGATTAGCAATTACCAATTTTTAATATATGGAACCGCTAGCAGATTTTTTAAAGCCGGAAGAGTGTGCGGAAGTTGATATGGCGCTGCTGTCGTCGAAGGAAAAGTTTTCGGCGCGGGTGGCAATTTATGCTTTGAGGGTGCTCAAGCAAATTGCTGGGGAGACGGGGAAGCCGGTGGCTGAGGTGACTAATGGGCAGGTGATGGATTGGATTAAGAATGATGAGAGTATTAAAGGGTCGATCGAACTTGATGCTAGTTTTGAAAACTTTTTTACAAATTTGGTGGTGGCGTCTTTGCGGCCTTTGAGGCAAATTGCGACAGAAGCCGAGCTCCCGATAGAACAATTAACAGTTAAGCAGGTCGTGGCGTGGTTTGTGAAGGACGGGAAGATTCGCAGAGAACAGGGAACCGAGGCGGCTTTTTTGGACTTGTAAGTTAAAGGTTGATCGGCCATACTGGCAAATAATACGTCAAACTCGGCTATTGGGGGCGGTTTCGGGCGCTCAAAAAAAAGTTTTGACTTTGGGGTTGACAGACAAAGGAAAACTTGATAAGGTAATTAAGTCGAGCGAAAGAGATGCAGCGCATCAAACTAAACGCAGACACAGGATTAAAAGTTTTCAAAGCTTTCCTGGTGCTTATGATGTAATGGAACCACTCCGATCCATCCCGAACTCGGTTGTTAAACGTTGCTATGGCGAAGATACTCGGCGGGTCACTGCCCGGTAAAATAGCTCAGTGCCAGGTTAATAATAAATTAAAGCTCTTTTCCCGCAACAACGGAAAAGGGCTTTAATTTTTTGGTGAATTATTACTCATCTACACAAAAGCTGGTCTTGGGCCCTTTGTAGAAATCTCAATATTCTGGGTCAGCAGCAGATTTGTGGTCGATCGAACTTGATGCGAGTTTTGAAAACTGTTTTACGAATTTGGTAATTGCGTCTTTGCGGCATGAGAGGCAAATTGCGACAGAAGCTCCGCTATTGGAGGCTGTTTCGGGCGATCAAAAAAACTTTTGACAAAGGGGTTGACAGACCGGGGAAAACTTGATAAGGTAATTAAGTCGAGCGAAAGAGATGCAGCGCATCAAGCTTAAAATTAAGCTAAACGCAGACACAGGATTAAAAGTTTTCAAAGCTTTCCTGGTGCTTATGATGTAATGGAACCACTCCGATCCATCCCGAACTCGGTTGTTAAACGTTGCTATGGCGAAGATACTCGGCGGGTCACTGCCCGGTAAAATAGCTCAGTGCCAGGTTAATAATAAATTAAAGCTCTTTTCCCGCAACAACGGAAAAGGGCTTTAATTTTTTGGTGAATTATTACTCATCTACACAAAAGCTGGTCTTGGGCCCTTTGTAGAAATCTCAATATTCTGGGTCAGCAGCAGATTTGTGGTCGATCGAACTTGATGCGAGTTTTGAAAACTTTTTTACGAATTTGGTAATTGCGTCTTTGCGGCCGTTGAGGCAAATTGCGACAGAATCTGAAAGCGCGATCGAACAATTAACAGTTAAGCAGGTCGTGGCGTGGTTTGTGAAGGACGGGAAGATTCGCAGAGGACAGGGAACTGATGCGGCGTTTTTGGATTTGTGAGTTAAAGGTCGATCGACTCCACTGGCAAATAATACCTCAAACTCGGCTATTGGGGGCTGTTTCGGGCGATCGAAAAAAAGTTTTGACCAAGGGGTTGACAGACAGGGGAAAACTTGATACAGTAATTAAGTCGAGCGAAAGAGATGCAGCGCATCAAGCTTAGAATTAAGCGGAACGCAGACACAGGATTAAAAGTTTTCAAAGCTTTCCTGGTGCTTATGATGTAATGGAACCACTCCGATCCATCCCGAACTCGGTTGTTAAACGTTGCTATGGCGAAGATACTCGGCGGGTCACTGCCCGGTAAAATAGCTCAGTGCCAGGTTAATAATAAATTAAAGCTCTTTTCCCGCAACAACGGAAAAGGGCTTTAGTTTTTTGGTGAGTTATTAGTCATTCTCTTTATGGCTTAGCGGTTGAAACCGCTGCTAAACAAACGAAGTCCGCCTCCGCGGACTAAAGAATAAAGAGGTTATTAAATCAGGATTTGGTATCATCTCCTGCAAGCATCGCTCATGAACTAGCTCTTGCACAACCATCCGCCTTGGACTAAAGTTAGTTTATGGACTTAGTTTTTTAAGAGCATGGAAACTGTAAATATCCATGTGAATTAGGAGTTTAAAATTTTAATTTATTGGACAAGAAATAGTGAAACCTATTAGATTAACTAATCATGCCCAGGAACAAGCGATTGAAAGAGGTACTAATGAAGCCGAAATTATTGATACCATTATGACAGGTAATCGACAACTTGCTAAAAATGGTAGGTACAAATATCAAGCTACTTTTCAGTATAATAATGATTGGCAGGATAAGTTCTATTCTCTCAAGAAAGTAGTACCTATTGTTGCCGAGACTGATACTGAGTTAGTTGTTATCACAGTGTATACATTTTATTTTTGAGGTAAAAGTTTATGAAGATTAGTTATGATTCCGAAATTGATGCTCTCTACATTAGACTTGTAGAAGGTAAGCATCAGTGTCGTACTTTACAGTTAACTGACGAAATCGCTTTAAATATTGGGGAAAATGAGTTATTGGTAGGGATAGAAGTTTTAGATGCTACACAGGTTTTAGGTAGTGGAAATGTACCTAATGTAGTGCTAGAAAATATAGCTTTTACTGTAGCTTAAATAGGGAAATCAATCGCTACCTGTGTAAATATAAGTAAGGATGAGTGGAAAAATGATCCGTACTTTTGATGCAAAATCTTATACAGATTTACTTGTTCGGTATCAACCAAAACCGATCGCAAATGAAGCAGAAAACGAGGCCGCGATCGCTCTCGCTTGCGAACTGGAACACCGCCCTATGCGATCGCTGGAGGAAGAGCTATTTCTGGAGCTTTTGATAACGCTGATTGAAAAATTTGAATCTGAAAATTATCCAATTCCTGCAGGAAATGCTGCTTCAATGTTGCAACATTTAATGGATGCGAGAAATTTGGACAAATCTGATTTGATTCCTGTTTTAGGAACGGAAACAGAGGTTGATAAAGTTTTTGTTAGCGGAAGGGCGATCGAAATAGATGAAGCCAGAAAATTAGCCGATTTTTTCCAAGTTGATATTAGTTTGTTTCTTTAAGGGCGAGCTGCTACTTGTTGAGTAGGAGTTGCTGATATTCGCTCTCCTGCTGATTAATCATTTGTTTTAAGCGTTCGTGATCGATTTAAGTGATAACTAAGGTGATCGCTACCTGTGCAAGTAATTTTATTTCCTAAGCTCTCCAAACTTAACCTTTTTAAGGTGTTCATATCTATTCTGCAATTCTCGAAATTTATTTTCAATCAAGGGATGAATTCTTTCAGGAAATGGCTCATTCAGGTCAATTGGGTTAAATCTTTGAAGTTCCTTTATAGAACGGATTGTTTTATAAATTGCAACGTGCTTGATATACTTCAGCAACTCATTTATCAACTCTTTGCTGTCATTGGAATTTTCTGCTAAATGTATTTTAGATTCTATAATCTCAACTATTTCTTGGTGATTCTTAAGGATGAACTCTTTTTCTATAGCTTCACTTGCAGATTCGGGTAAAACATTTTTTTCAGCGCTCAAAGACTTTATTCGTTTCCACATTACATTATCTTTTTCTAATCTTAAATATATAGGCCAGTAAAACTCGGAAATCTGTCTTTCTATAAGTTCCAGTTCTGCATTGTATTGGGCTATAGCAATCTGATCTTCTAATATAGAGATTTGTTGCTTTTGTTGATTTTCAAGTTCAGCAATTAATTGTCTCTGGTGATATTTTTCGTTAGTCTCGTTCTTAAATATCTCGAATCTTTTATTGAGCCAATAACCTGCTGCTAAAACGATACCGCCAATTAAAACTTTGTCAATAACTAATTCAATTATTTTGTCAGAAAGCTCCACCATTTAATGATTCTCCTTTAGGAATGCTTCACACTTGAATAATTTAACTCCATAAACCAAAAGCTTCCGCCTACTTGAGCCTTGCTGCCCACAGATAGCCTTCTTAACTAAGCCCCCAGCTCAAAGGTCTAACTATTAATCCATACTCATCTATAGCAAGTCTATTTGAGTCGTGAATGTAAAACAACCTGAAACGCTTGTGATGATTGAATCGATTGTTTACAAATCAAATGGTTTTGCTATAGTCCATTAAAGCACAAATACCCAATGTCAGCAACAGAATACCTGCCGCAGCTATGACCATAACCGCTGAAGGTCATAGGCATCAAAAGCCACATCGCGACTAACCAAAACAAGGGAACGATTAATCGCCTGTGCTACCAAAAATCGAAAGGATCTCGATGATGCAGCGGCAAGTTAAGATAGCACTCTGTATCAGAGAATGTGATAGGCAAAACCTCTATTTTTAATTGTTGCAACACTTCCTCTAACTCAGAGAATGAGTTTTGCAAGCTAAGTTTTCCTAAACCAAGCTTAATGGAAATTTCCCATAAGCTGGCGATACTCAACCTGAGAGCGTTACTTGGATCTTCAATAATTTCTCCTGCTTGAGAACTTAATTGTTTACTGTCTTCCAAGTACCAGAGAAAAGTATGGGTATCCAGTAGAATATTCATGTTTACATATAATCCTTTAAATCTTCAAGAGGTTCATCAAAATCATCAGACATCCAGATTTTACCTTTCCAAATACCAAGTCCGCCTCGCTTTGTCGGCTTTTCTTGGGTTGAGTTTTTAGCCTGCTTTTCAATCAAAAACTCAATGTAATGAAGCACTTCTGTCTGAAGAGACTCAGGGAGTTCTGCTAATTTTTCTAAAATGACTGGCTGTATCATGATTTCTTCTCGCGATCGATACCCATCTACTCCATTAAAGCACTAACACCCAAAGTCAGCAACAGAATACCCCATTATTTAGATTCCTGGACGCACTCCGACCAAAGAAACCGGGTTTTTTTACGAAAAGATCGTTCCCGCCCACAGATTCGCTAAAAAACCCGGTTTCTGAACCCCCATGCGTAAGTCCTAATGTAGTGCGATCGCCCCCGCCTCCCCCCGATCGCCCCCGCCTACCAAATTGCGATCGCACTAACACCATCATAATTGTGCAACTTGCCTAAAATTACCCGATCGACTATTGTTCCTAGTAGATATCATCTTGATATAACAACCGACAAAAACATGACAGCAATATTACCGCCTTGGATAGTTTTAGACTCCCTATTGCACAACTGGCTACTAGAAGATATCGGTAGGGGCGATCGCACAACATCGGCCTTATTTCCCGCAAACAGCATCCAGGGTACAGCTAAATGGATTGTCAAAGAAGCTGGAGTCATTGCCGGATTGCCAATTGCCGATCGCACATTTAAACTTTTAGACAGCAGCCTCAGTTTCATCCCCCAAGTACCAGAAGGGAAACTGTGCGAAAAAGGAGAAGTAATCGCCGAGATTTCCGGCAATTTCGATGCGCTGCTAACCGGAGAAAGAGTAGCTTTAAACTTGGCAATGCGTTTGAGCGGTATCGCTACTTTGACTCAGAAATATGTTGACAAAATTGCCGATTTGCCCGTGCAATTAGTGGATACGCGCAAGACAACGCCGGGATTGAGATTGTTGGAAAAATACGCAACTCAAGTCGGCGGTGCTTGCAATCACCGGATGGGATTAGATGACGCGGTGATGATTAAAGACAATCACATTGCGGCGGCTGGGGGAATTGCAGAGGCGATCGCCCTAATTCGCAATTCTATCCCCTATCCACTGACGATCGAAGTCGAAACCGAAACTCTCGCCGAAGTAGAAACAGCTTTGCAACACAAAGCTGATATTATCATGTTAGATAATATGTCCTTTGATTTGATGCGGCAGGCAGTGGCAATAATTCGCCAAAAGAGCGATCGGGTAAAAATTGAAGCTTCCGGCAATGTTACTTTAGAAACAATTAGAAGTGTAGCCGAAACCGGAGTTGACTATATTTCTACCAGTGCTCCGATTACGCGATCGACTTGGCTGGATTTGAGCATGAAAATTAATAGTCATTAGTCATTAGTCAGCAGTCATTAGTGAGAGAAAATATGGCTAATACCAAATCAGGATTTAATACCCCTTTTACTCTTTAGCCCCCTTCTGCTCGGATTTCGTTGACTCTTAAGCGATTTGAATCGCCGAAAAATTCAAGAGGCAACTTATCTCTTAGCTAATGACTAATGACTAATGACTAATGACTCTTAACGATTACTTAGAGATAAAATGAACCCAAAAATTCCCGTCAGGCATACACACGCTGCGGATTAAGCGATAGGGATAGTGCAAGTAGGCACCGCTGACACTTGTATCGTAGCCACTTCCTAACCACTCACCATAGGGATCGTGGACGAAGAATCCCTCGCTGTCGTAGCCTGATGCAACTATAATGTGACCGAAAGACGTAAAGTATCCGTGGATGACAGCGGGATTTCCGCTGGCTAGCCAATCTTGAACGTCATCAATAGTTGCATTCTCGGTAAAGAAATCTTGAGCGCCGTAATCTTTAACAATCTTTGCTAAATCGTAGGGGTCCCAGCGACTGTAACCTTTGGCGATCGCATATTCGTAAAGTTCGTCTTCATATTGCCCGGTTTGTTTGCGCCGTGGCACCCTCAAAAAGTCCATACACATCGCTAATGAAGTTACATTGCAAGAACCTGTAGGATTATTCAAGTTATCCAGTTGCGATAGATAAGGAATGCCAAGCCTGACTGTTGGGGGATTCGGTTTGGGATAAAACAGAACGCTGTCTTGAGTAACTTGAGCGTGTGCTCCGAAAACATACCAAATTCCTGAATCTTTGAAAGACTCGTTGCGGAGAGCAACTCTGATGTGACCGCGAGCCGGGGCAAAAGCCAAGATTTCAAACTCTTTTCCGGCTGGTATTACTTGTTTTTCCGAGTCCTGAAGTTGAGAAGACGCCAGCGGTTTTGATTTAAAAATAGTGTCTCTGAGCGTTTTCAGGATCAGGGGATGTGTGGGAATCTCCTCTGGTTTGGTTTCAATCAGCTTTTTGGCTGTGACTGCTCCCAAAAAACCCGCTTCGCCGCACTTCATCAGAGTTTGAAATCGGTGGAGGGTGGCGGTAGAGAGAGGGCCAAAAATTCCGTCTACGGGAGGCTTCAGTAAACCCAGGTCAATGAGGCGGCTTTGAATTTGGGCACTGAGTTCGTCGTCTGCAGCAATTGCTTTGGCATCGTACCTAATGTTTGAGTTGAGAAAGTTTTGTAATTTCATGCTTGCGTGCCCCTGTCAATCGATTTTAGATTTTAGATTTTAGATTTTAGAATTACGATGCCGATCAATCCGGTTTTCCGAGACTACATTGCTGAGTCGTCAATAATTCCCCGTTTATCGTCTCATAAAATTACGGTAATTTTGCCGCTCACTCGATTTTAGATTTTAGATTTTAGATTTTAGATTTTAGATTTTAAATTTTAGATCGCCGATAAACCCGGTTTCCCTCGACTAAATTGCTTGCTCGTCAAAAATTCCCAGTTTATCGTCTCCTAAAATTACGGTAATTTTGCCGATCGCACGTACCTTAAAGGCTTCATATTAATTATTTGATACAAAACCTTCAAGGCGCGGGCCGATCGAATTTCACGCACTATTGACTAAAAATCCCTCGTGCGAGTTGACATTGTTTCTGCCGAATCCCGAATGCTGTTGGATGCCTCAAAAGCAGAGGGATGGCAGAATTTCCCTGTTGAGGCGAAGTCAGATTTATGCTTCGTCGGGGCGAATTACCACAACACCCATTGCGTCGGGAGAGAGATATTTGACGGCGGCTTCTCGGAGATCCTCGGCAGTCTGAGCTTGGATGCAAGCGGCATAGTTGAGGGCGGGAGCGATATCTCCTACCATCGACTGATAGTAACCGTACAAACTTGCTCGATCGCTCGGAGTTTCGTTACCAAAGATAAACCGATTTGCTACTTGAGTGCGGATGCGGGAAATTTCGGCATCTGTCACCAGTTCGGTTTGGAGAGTGCGGATGTGTTGGACGATGGCTGCTTCCACTGCTGCCAAGTTTTCTGTCGGTAGTTGAGCGGAAATTGAGAATACACCGCCAAGTCGCTGAGTCATGTTGCTGACGGAAATTGACGAAACTAGCCCTTTTTCTTCGCGCAAATCCTGAACCAAGCGAGTTGTGCGGCCGTGTCCCAATATTGTTGCCAAAACGTCGAGGGCATAAGTTTCGGACATTTCCATGAAACCTGGCACTCGCCACATCACGATCAGTCGGGCTTGCTGAAGGGCAGAGTCTACAAATTCGCGGCGGACTGTTTCTGTAAACGGCGACTCTTGGCCGTAGTTCAGGATTTGGGATTCTGGGTGGAAGTTGCTGACAGCAGGCACATTTATTTTGTTGTTTTGTGCTGTACTTTTTGCTGCAAAACTGTCTGCGACAATTTCTATTAGTTGATCGACTGGCAAATTGCCGACAGCTACGGCTGTCATCGCCCCTGGGTGATATCTGCTGGTGTGGAAATCCCGCATTTGTTGGGCTGTCAACTGTTCGATTACCGCAGTCGGGCCGAGTACCGGTCGCTTGTAGGGCAGGACTTCAAATGCTAATTCCATCGATCGCTGATAGGTGCGGCGGCGGGGATTGTCTTCCGATCGTCTAATTTCTTCTAAGACTACCAGCCGTTCTCGATCGAAGGCGTCGTCGGGAATGCTCGCATTCAGCAACACATCGACTTGCAGAGGAGCTAGTTCGGCAAAATCTTTAGGAGCTGTGGTGATGTAATAGTTAGTGTAATCTTGGCTGGTGGCTGCATTGGTGACAGCGCCGCGTTGCTCGATCGCGCGCTCAAATTCTCCACTGGGAATGCTCGGAGTTCCCTTAAAAATCATGTGTTCTAAAAAGTGAGCCATGCCGTTAATGTCGTCTGGTTCGACGGCTGAGCCTAAATTGAGCCACACGCTGAGGTTAACAGCATCGACCGGCAAGTGTTCGGCTATAACGGTGAGGCCGTTGGGGAAATGGCGGATTGTTGGGGCGTTGAGGGGCGATCGGGCTGAGGTTTTGAGCAGGGTTGATGTCATTTGGCTTTTAAATTGATCTTGTTCTCTATATCTTAAAGGGTCTTTAAGGAAGAGCTCAGGCATTGGGCATTGGGGCAAAAAATGCGACTTTGGGTATGGAGGGTAATGCACGCACCGAGTTTTTCGTATCCCTAGAGCAAGTCCTGTTAACGTATTTCTGCGAGCGCGATCGTTAATTTATCCTAATAGTTGCCCAAGTCCTCAGTTTTTTTGGTGACAGCATTCGATGGAAAATCGAAGATTGAATAACAACTTAGTATTTCCACAAGCAGCTTTTCAACGATTTTGGCGATCAACTTCGGGGAAAATCGGCTTAATTTTGACTCTAGCGCTGATGATATCGGCACTGTTAGCCCCCGTACTTGCTCCTTACGATCCGGCGGTCGATCGAGATTATTTGTCGCGCTTAGTGGCTCCTAGCGCTAAGCATTGGTTGGGCACCGACGGTTTGGGGCGAGATTTGTTAGTGCGGGTGTGGCACGGATTGGGAATATCTTTACTCGTCAGCCTGGTTTCTGTGGGTGTGGGTTTAATTTTGGGAGCGCTTTTGGGGCTGGTGGCCGGGTATTTTCGGGGGTTGCTGGAAATTGCGATCGGCACTTTGGCGGATATTTTGCTAGCTTTTCCTTCGATTTTACTGGCGATCGGCGTTGTTACGGTCACCGGGCCGAGCCTGCAAAGCGTAATTATCGCCGTCAGCCTCGTGCAAATTCCGATTTACATCCGTTTAACTCGCAGTATGGTGCTGTCTCTGCGGGAACAAGAATTTGTTTTGGCTGTCAAGGCCTTGGGCGCCAGCGACTTGCGGATTATTTTTCGCCACATTTTGCCGGGAAGTCTGGCGCCTCTAGTTGTACAAGCAACTCTTTCTACTGGTACGGCGACACTAGAAGCTGCTGGTTTGGGTTTTTTGGGTTTGGGCGCACAGCCGCCGGTTCCTGAGTTGGGGACGATGCTTTCGGATGCTTTTAAGGGCGGATACGCTCTTTCTTCTCCTTGGACGATCGTGTTTCCAGGTTTGCTGATTACCTTGACTGTTCTTGGTTTCAACCTTTTGGGCGATGGCCTGCGAGACGTTTTAGATCCCAGAGGGAATTAGAGAGGGAGTGGGGGAATTTATACTTTTTCGTTTTGCCTTCTGCCTTTTACCTTCTGCCTTCTTCCCTCTGCGCCCTCTGCGCCCTCTGCGGTTCATCCCCTCTTCCTTCCTCCTCCCTCTAAAATCTAAAATCTAAAATCTAAAATCTAAAATCGACCGACTTGACTGCTGTCACGATCTACGCGAAACTTTACATACAACTGATGTATTGCTTCTACCTATTAATAAGTTCTGTTAAGTTGTGACTCAAAACCTATCAATTAGTCAAAATTGATATAGCGCTTTGTCAGTCAGCCAACTCTCAAGAAGCTACTTCAGGAGGCATCGTCCCTGGCTTGCTGGTGTCGGTGTCTGTTCTCAATATTCCTATTCAGTCAGCCCGCATTATGGAAACACTAGAGTTTGTGATCTATCCAGATGGCCGCGTACAGGAAACCGTCACCGGCATTGTCGGTGCTTCCTGTGCTGAGGTAACGGCTGCAATTGAAGCTCAGCTCGGCGTGGTGCTTCATCAAGAGTCAACATCTGAATATTTCACGCAAGCGCTGCATCAGTCAGCCGAAGCGACCGCCCAAGTGGCTTTTAGCGATTGGTAATTTTTTTGTTGAGTTCACTTAAATTTTTTTGGAACCACCATGTCACATTTTAGCCAAATTAAGACCCAGATCCGCAATTTGAATTCTTTGGAAGCTGCTTTAACTGACTTGGGTATTGACTGGAAGTCTGGCCCAACTGAGGTGCGTGGCTATCGCGGCTTAACCAGCACCGCTGAGGTCGTGATTGAGCAAAAAAACGGCTACGACGTAGGTTTTAGCTGGAACGGGACTGAGTATGAATTGGTGGCTGACTTGCAATTTTGGCAGCAAGCTTGGTCTGTAGACCGTTTTCTGAATAAGGTGACTCAGCGCTACGCTTACCATACTGTGGTGAATGAAAGCGCTAAGCAGGGTTTCCAAATTTCTGAGCAAAAGCAAAATCAAGACGGTTCGCTCCGCTTGGTGGTGCAACGCTGGTGCGCTTAATAATTTTTCGAGATTTTTGCAATCTTGTTTCATCAAAGTCCGCCTGCGCGGACTTATTTACTATTGTGGGGGTCTAAATGTCTGAGCTTTCTGGACTCGGAATAGATACAGCAATCGATCGCTCTGGTTTAGAGCCGGAGTTGGGGGGATTTTTGCGGGATGCGCCCGATCGCTCTGGTTTGGAACCGGAGTTGGGCGGGGTGTTGCGCCAAAAAGGTGTCTATGTTGATGAAATTACCTGCATTGGCTGCAAGCACTGCGCTCACGTTGCTCGCAATACTTTTTATATTGAACCGGATTACGGTCGATCGCGCGTAGTTCGACAAGACGGGGATTCTGAAGAGTTGATTGCTGAGGCGATCGACACTTGTCCGGTGAATTGCATTCACTGGGTTGATTACACCGAACTCAAGAATCTGGAAGAAGAACGCAAGGATCAGGTGATTCCTGTCGTTGGTTTTCCGGTGGATTTTGCGATGGTTAAGGCCGGTATTCGCCAGCGACAAAAGAATAAGTTGGGCGATCGTAAGTTCAAAGGTAGCCATTGAAATCCCCAATTCACATCCGCAGCTTGAAACCTGTGGCTCAAACAACAAAAACAGCCCGCGCGGGCTGTTTTTTGTATACATTATATAGTCAAATTTATTTGAGAGGATGGTGCTCAGCGAGAATTTTCTCAACTCTAGCTTCGTCGATTCTGGCAGTTAATGTTGTTGCCTCGTTGTTATCGCGAATGGTTTTTGCTAAAGTAAAAGACGAGCCGACTGAAAAAGTTAAACCCATACCCATAAAAGCTTTTTGCCAGGGGTCTACCTGTAAATAAATGATACCTACAGTAGTTGCGGAAAGGGCAAGAATAAAAGAAACCCAGCACTGAAGTATCCAAGCATTAGTATCTTTTTGGCGTATGATTTGTTTCTGCATAGTGCCTCGAAGTCAAATATATCTTTTGGTTGATTAACTTAAAGAATAGATAGCGTGAGTGAAGCGGTCAGGAGAGGAAGGGACAGTTTCGATAAGTGAACAGTGCGATCGGGCTTTTTACTAAAAATTAGAACGCTGTAGATAGGGTTTAAGGCTCAAGGAAGACAGGGTGGGAGTAGACAGTTGGAAAACTCCACTAAGGAAAGCTAGTTTTTTCTCAAAATAGCGTAAGGTGCGCCGGGCGGCACCTTACTTCTCCCACTCCGCCTCCGCTGACGAGAATTTGACTTTTGAGCGGTTTCAAGCCCCGACTCTTATCTACTTGGTTTGTGTAGCCCCGGTTTAAAGAGACTGTTGGCGAATGTCTGAGGGGTTTCACCCCTCAGACATCGCCGTCCTGAATAGGCAGAATGATTGTGTA
>NZ_JAUBPI010000096.1:0-24654 GCF_036700645.1 Microcoleus sp. S36b_A4
GCGGAATGAAGCGAAAGTTTCACGTTCCGTTCTGAAGGAGAGGTAGGGGTGGCAACGCCCCTATCGACTCTAACCAAACCAAAAGCGGTCAATCTTGGCAGTCTTCAACATTGGGCAAAGCAATATGAAAAATTCTTGGAAACACGCATGGCTGGGGCATCTAGCTGTAAACAAAGACAAGTCGAGCCAGAATCCTAAAAAATCAATTCCAGGACGGAATATTTGGCGCATCCTGGGCAGTTTGGTGATTTCTCAAGGAATATTGCTCTCGACCCCGGTGTTTGCCGACAGCGCGCCAAACACCATGAGTTACAGCCAACTGATCGACAACATAGAAAAAGGGCAAGTCAGTAAAATCGAAGTAGACGAAACTCAAAAAACTGCCAAGGTTAGGCTAAAAAATCAAAAAAGCGATCAGACCCAATCAGTTAGTCTGTTCGACTACAACAACCGAGAACTGTACTCGCAAATCCGCGCCAAAAAGATTGACTTTGAAGTCAAACAAACAGCCGACAACGCCGCCGCAGTAAGTTTAGTAATAAACTTGCTAGTGATTTTTGCTGTGTTGGCAGTGCTGATGGCAATCCTGCGCCGATCGACCCAATCTCAAGGAAATGCCATGAACTTCGGCAAATCCAGAGCTCGTTTCCAAATGGAAGCCAAAACCGGCGTGATGTTCGACGACGTAGCAGGCATCGAAGAAGCTAAAGAAGAACTGCAAGAAGTCGTAACCTTCCTCAAAAAACCCGAACGCTTCAACGCCATCGGCGCCAAAATTCCCAGAGGAGTTCTGTTAATCGGGCCTCCAGGAACCGGCAAAACAATGCTGGCAAAAGCCATCGCAGGCGAAGCAGCCGTCCCCTTCTTCAGCATCTCCGGTTCCGAATTTGTCGAAATGTTTGTCGGAGTTGGCGCCTCCCGCGTCCGCGACTTGTTCAAGAAAGCTAAAGAAAATTCGCCCTGCATCGTCTTTATCGACGAAATAGACGCCGTAGGAAGGCAGCGCGGTGCTGGTATCGGCGGCGGCAACGACGAACGCGAACAAACTCTCAACCAGTTGCTGACAGAAATGGACGGCTTTGAGGGTAACAGTGGCGTGATTGTGATTGCAGCTACTAACCGCCCCGACGTACTCGATACCGCCCTGCTGCGGCCCGGCAGGTTCGATCGCCAAGTAACGGTAGATTTACCCAGTTACAAAGGGCGTTTAGGGATTTTGCAAGTTCACGCGCGCAACAAAAAACTCGACCCAGAAGTTGCCTTAGACACGATCGCCCGCCGCACTCCCGGCTTTTCCGGCGCCGACTTGGCAAACTTGCTCAACGAAGCAGCCATTCTCACCGCGAGGCGTCGCAAAGATACGATTAGTAACTTAGAAATTCACGACGCGATCGACCGGATCACGATCGGGCTTACGCTCAACCCGCTGCTGGATAGCAAGAAAAAGTGGATGACAGCATACCACGAAGTCGGACACGCCCTAGTCGCGACCATGCTCAAAAATGCCGACCCGGTGGAAAAAGTAACGATTATTCCTCGTTCCGGCGGCATCGAAGGCTTTACTAGCTTTGTGCTTGACGACGAAATGCTCGACAGCGAAGGTTTGAGGAGTCGGGCTTTGCTGTTAAACCGAATTAAAGTAGCTTTGGGGGGACGGGCGGCGGAGGCCGAAATTTATGGCGATGCTGAAATCGACACCGGTGCCGGTAGTGATCTCAGAAAAGTTAGCAGTCTCGCGAGGGAGATGGTAACGCTTTATGGAATGTCGGATTTGGGCCCTGTGGCTTTTGAAAGTCCGAACAATGAGGTGTTTTTGGGCCAAAACTGGAATTCGCGATCGGAGTATTCCGAAGACATGGCAATCAAGATCGATCGGCAAGTCCGAGAAATTGCCTTTGAGTGCTACGAAGAAGCTCGCCGAATTATCCGCGAAAACCGTCCTTTGGTAGACAAACTTGTCGAAGCGCTGTTGGATGAAGAAACTATCGACGGCGATGAATTTCGCCAAATTGTCGCTCGCTACACCGAGTTGACAAAAAAAGAGTTGGCACCCACCTAAAGAGTCATTAGTCCTTGGTCATTAGTCATTAGTTATTCAAGTTGGTAGTGAGGACTTTATTCCTCATTCTCGAAAAAATCAGGACTTTAGTCCTTACTATAAACCCAAAAAATGACTACTGACTAATGACTACTAACTAATGACTAATGACTACTAACTAATGACCAATTAAGATTGTTGCGCGTACATTTCCCGGAGTACCAAAGCCGGGTCAACCCAGCGGCCGCCGTACTTCAATCCCCAGTGCAAGTGAGGCCCACTCGTGCGGCCGGTCATCCCAACTCTGGCAATTCTCGCACCCGCAGGCACTGTTTGACCTTGCCAAATTTGCAATGTACCTTCGCGATCGGTATAATAACGCCCTCCATTAGCCGTTACCACTCGGCCTCTGAGGTGACAGTAGATGTGTTCCCAATTTCCCGATCGCACCACCATACCAGTGCCGCACCGTCCATCTTCCCAAACTTCCACAATTTGCCCGCCCCACCAATTGCGGATATAGCTGCCTTCGGGCGCAGCCAGATCCAAACCGTAATGAAAATCCCCGCCGCGGGGGCCGAACGGGGAAGTGTATGTTTCAAAGTTTTCGACTGGAAAAGAAGCTTCTTGCCACAAATTACCCGTCGCTACTCTGCTTGGTAAGCCTGACTGAGCTTTGACCACCTGCTGCTGCAAATAAGGGCTGATCAACACAATGCCGATCGAAAGTGCCAGCAGCAGCATCTGTCTGAAACGAAAAAAGCGTTTTGCCGTCAGCGGGCCTCTAGAGTCTTGCAGGATTTTTTTCACGGCTCAAAGTTAAATGTGTGTGAGTTTGCGTTGTCTGTTAGGCTGACATCTTGCACCCTTGTCAATAAAGCTTTCAGGGGCGGGCTTTCCGGCCCGTTCCACAAAGAATGATTTTTTTTGTGGAACGGGCCGGAAAGCCCGTTTCTCAGAAGGGTGCAAGATGTAAGTGATGCCAATTCGCTGCAAGATTTGCTTTGAGCTCTACCCGCGATCGCGAATCAGTTTATCAACAACGTGTATCTTACTCCATCCAAAACCCGTGTCAAGGCTTCCGGGTAAATGCCCAGGGGTGATAAAAAAAATTGGAAATTCGTGCTGCGGTTGAATTCGATCGAGCTTTTGCTTGACACTATAGTTAAGTTCGGGGATTTTGGATGACATCCAAAATCTCAAATTCATAACAGATATCAAGCAATGCTAACTGAAATTTTTCCCTTTAGTTTTGCCATAGACGCAACTGCGATCGCCGGTGCGTCCTTGTGGTCTTTGGCCCTGTACTGGGGCTTGTCGCCCCTCACAGAATGGGTAATCCTGCAACTGAACCGCTGGATGAATTTTGCCGAGAGATCCCTCTACACCTCGGAAGCCGAGTTTGAAAGAACCCGCCAAGCCAGAGAAGCCCAAAATGCGTTTTACGCTTCGCTGTTGAGCATTCTACCCTTTTTGATTGTGGGGGGGCTGTGCAATTGGGGCGTAGAATTTTCTCTGGGTACTGGTTGGGCGGTATCTATGGGTACGATCGCCTGTATAGGTGGCGGCGTGTACGAGCTCGGCCGCCGAGACGGCGAGGAGTCTTAGGGGATTTTGGATTTTGGATTTTGGACAGGACTTACACGCAGGTAGTTAGAAACCTGGTTTTTGCGACAATATTTCGTTGTCACCCGCAGATTCGCTAAAAAACCAGGTTTCTGTTTCTTTTCTCGAAGCGCGTAATTCCTGTATGATTGTCGCTCAAAAATGAGGATATAAAGCTATGAAACTAAAGTGGTTGATAACTGCTGCAATCATCTCATCTTTTTCGATCGTTGTTATGCCTGCGAAAGCGGCTGAAACCAGGTGCGGATGGTTAATAAATCCCACGCCGGCTAATTGGTATCTCAAAGACAAAGATGCTCAGTGGACTATCTCGGTGCAAGGGGGATATCAAGCCCGAGGAATGAACAACATTCCTCCTTTTAACGACGATGAATATGTCAAAACTAATGTTAACTATGGATATGGCTGTGCTTGTTTAAATGTGGTGACAGATAGAAATCGAATGAGAATTACCACGATACAAGGTGGTGAACAATTACCACTCTCGACTTGTCGAAAAGATCCGAATTTGCCCAAAATTCGTTAGTTGTGGCGAAACCATACAAGTTTTTTAACTCAGTCAAATGAACTTTCAACCCGAATTAACATCCTTAAACCAAGCCCGCGCCACATTTAAAAAAATTTGGGGATACGACGACTTTCGCCCGCCCCAAGGAGAAATCGTCGGCAGTTTATTAGCCGGAAAAGATACACTTATAATTATGCCGACAGGTGGCGGCAAATCAATCTGCTTTCAACTGCCAGCTTTGTTACAAACAGGCTTAACTTTGGTAGTTTCGCCGTTAGTGGCACTGATGGAAAATCAAGTGCAAGAATTGCGCGATCGCAATTTACCCGCTTCCCTCCTCCACAGTCAATTGCCAACAGCGCAGCGCCGACAAACTATGCAGTCGCTGCAACAAAACAAATTAAGATTACTGTACCTGTCTCCCGAAACATTACTCAGCAAACCTGTTTGGGAAATTATCAGTCAGCCCCACATCCAAATCAATGGTTTAATATTAGATGAAGCTCACTGTTTAGTGCAGTGGGGCGATACATTCCGACCAGCTTACCGCCGTTTGGGCGCAGTGCGCTCGGCTTTATTGAAAACCAAGCCGGAAGGTAGTAAAATTGCGATCGCCGCTTTCACCGCTACCGCCAACCCGGAAGCACAGCAGACAATCAAAAATGTCTTGCAACTGCAAAAACCAGAAGCATTTTTGCTAAGTCCCTACCGTTCTAATCTGCACCTGCAAGTGCAAACAGTCTGGACGCCGAGAGGACGCAAACAGCAGTTATTAAATTTTATTAAAGCTCGACCAAAACAAGCAGGTTTAGTCTATGTCCGCACTAGAAAAGATAGCGAAAACTTGGCGAATTTGTTGGAAGCAGCAGGTTATGAAACAGCAGCATATCATGCAGGTTTAAGTCCAGAATCACGGCGAAAAATAGAAACAGCGTGGCTGAACAATGAGATTAAATTCGTGACTTGTACCTCAGCATTCGGTATGGGAATTAATAAGCCTGATGTCCGGTGGGTTGTTCATTATCAAGCACCTTTGCTATTATCGGAATACATTCAGGAAATTGGTAGAGGCGGACGCGACGGCAAATCGGCGATCGCCCTGACATTGATTAGCGAACCGACGGGTTTGCTTTATCCCGAAGATAAACAAAGAAAGGAATTTTTTCAAGATAAATTACGATCGCAATACCGAGAAGCTCAGCAATTAGCTAATAAACTGCCTGTTAAAGGCGATATAGAAGCTGTTTCCCGCGAATTTCCCGAAAGTGCGATCGCCCTTTCAATCTTGCACAGCAGCGGACAATTAACATGGCAAGATCCTTTTAATTATGCGATTAATAAATCTCCCCAGCAAAAAGCGGAAAAATCAAATTTTACCGCAGCGGAAGAAATGGCAAAATATCTCAAACATTGCGAGTGTAGGTGGCAATTTTTGCTGCAAGCTTTTGGGTTTGCCAAGGAAGCTAAATCAATGCGCTGCGGCCACTGCGACAATTGTCGATAAAATTGACAATTATACTCAAACGACTTAACCACTCCGACCAAAGAAACCGGGTTTTTTACCCAGTCTGCGGGCAGAAACGAAGTATTGCTATGAAAAAACCCGGTTTCTCGCTACCCGTGTGATCGCGAACTAACTCACAGATGTTATGATGAAGATATTTGCTTTACACACTTGGCAAAAAATAGTAAAAAGTAAATGATAGAAACAGACACTGCGGCACAGATTTACACAGTAGAAAATACAGAGGAATTCGATCGCAGTAATGTCAATCAGCGATTAGATATTTGGCTGTCAAACCAGATACCGGACTTATCCCGATCGCGAATCCAAACCCTGATATCACAAGGCAATGTCAAAGTCAATGACGAAACCTGCACCTCGAAAAAAATCTCAGTAAAAACGGGCGATCGCATCCACCTCACATTACCCGAAGCCCAGCCCACAAAGTTGCAGGCCGAAGCAATTCCCCTCGACATTCTGTACGAAGATGACAGCCTAATTATCATCAACAAACCAGCCGGATTAGTCGTCCACCCAGCCGCCGGACACGCAGACGGTACATTAGTCAACGCTTTGTTAGCGCACTGTCCCCTAGCAGAAATAGGCGGAGTTCAGCGGCCGGGAATCGTACACAGATTAGACAAAGATACAACAGGTGCGATCGCGATCGCCAAAACCGACATAGCCCACCAACACCTGCAAGCCCAACTCAAAACTAAAACCGCCCGCCGCGAATATTTAGGCATAGTTTACGGCGCTCCCAACACCGAAACAGGCACAATAGACTTACCCATCGGCCGGCACCCCACAGACCGCAAAAAAATGGCGGTAGTACCAGTAGAAAAAGGCGGTCGCCCCGCAGTTACTCACTGGACAATCAAAGAAAGAATCGGCAACTATTGCTTAATGCACTATCAATTAGAAACTGGCCGCACCCATCAAATTCGCGTGCATACAGCCGAAATAAAACATCCCATTGTCGGCGACCCGATGTACAGTTCCAACCGTTCTATCGGCGTCAATTTAACAGGACAAGCCCTCCACGCATGGCGGCTGACTTTGCAGCATCCCGTAACCGGAGAATTAATAGAGGCGATCGCACCTTTACCAGATCAATTCAACACCCTGCTAAAAATATTGCGGTTGCGGGCTAATATTTGATAAGTGGTATAGCAGTCGCCAAAGCTGTTATGACAAGTCGCCATCAGGCGTTGAGAATGTTATCTACCTTGATTGCTTTGTTCAATATTCCCTCCAGGATATTGTTTCTACCTTAACTTTTTTTAATAGCACAAGTATCACTTAGATGCTAGTGCAAGTCGGGGATGGTACTGCTATGTGCATTTTTGTTGATGTGCAACATATCGATGTAGCCGTTGCTCTTCTTTCTCCCAATCTTATCTACTGTTATAGGTGCGATCGAGTTCTTGCAACCCTGACACCAGATTCCCCAGTTCCATGACGTAAGCACCCCTAATCTTCTGTTTGTTGCTAAAACTCACCTTGGCATCGCTAAATACAACTACTGCAGTGACCTTGGTTAACTTCTTAGCTTTTTTGATAGCCGTAACTTCTTTGGCAATCTGTGCCAGAAAATCTTTCTCAAAATCTCTCAATTTCCCGTAAGATAGACGCTTGAGTACATCCCCATCCAACAGAACTACGGTTGAGTGAGACTTAACATCAAGGATAAAATTGACTCCTTTAGGTGATCGCAGCCACACATCGATATCGCCTACTTCCGGCAATCTTAAGTTGTACTCAGCTATCCATCCAGATTGGATTAGGGTCTCCAAAACTTGCTGAATTTTTTCTTCACCACACGCCCCTTGGTCAAATCTCTGAGACGACTTCCAAAACGTTTTCCCGTCCTCAATGAACGGAAGGGCGATTAATGCCGCTATCACAAGAGCCGCGACCAAAAATAAAGGAGCAAAAGGTGCTACCGCGTATACCAGCAGTGGCAACAACACCAACCCTGTTGCGGCACCGTACCTGTATAAGGCTTTGGTACGAAGCTGTTTAGCATGGCGACGCAATGGTTTTCCAGCACCTTCGTTATATTGCGGCTGCATAAATGCACCTATGTACTTATAGTTAACAATGGGAAAAGGTCGAATTATTTTTCTTCCTAATGAGGAATGACTAATAACTAATAACTAATGACGAATGACTAATAACTAATAACTAATGACTAATGACTAATGACTAATGACTAATGACAAAAAATTATGAGTCCCGAGTTTTGGATTCCAAGTTTATCAAAAAACTCAAACCTCAAAACTCAAGACTCAAAACTCTCTCAGCCTAAAAGCCGATCGATTCAGTTGATCGCCCGACACAAATAATCGCATCAGGACAGCATCAATTACCGGCGACGGGGAACCATCGTCTCGATATTGATATTAGCTAGAGGCACGCGCTGCGGCGCAGTAGCAGGCAGGGGCATATTGCGCGCCATACTCAAATAGTTCGACGGATCGCCAGCCTTCGCCTGCTGTTCTTGAGGAACAAAACGGCGGACACTTGTCTGCCAGATGATTTGCGGGAAGCCAAGCTGCGAACGGTGGTACTCACCGTAGCGGGGCGTTTTCAAGTTGAAAGGAGTGTCCCCTCCAACTCGCTGAGGCAAAATTCGGCGCTGCTGGTAAGGTACTGTATCGTAGCCGAACTTATCCAGGTACTCTTCGCTATTGACCAACTCGTCAATAAAGCCTTGAGGCCCCTTATTTGCTACCACGATCGACCAAGCAATCTTTTCGCGCTCGCTGTACACATCCCGGCCCAAAATGCGCTGCACGCACATTTCCACAAACCGGTAATTGCTGTTAGTTTGATAATTCCGCTCCAAGAAAGGAGAAGAAGTCGCCAAACCGCGAATAAAGTCCCGCACAGTAATTTGGCCGAACTTGAGTTGCGACTCCAAAGACTTTTGGCGGTTGCTCTTGAGGATTTGGTGTTCGCTGTAAATCTGGCGATATCCAGCCCAAATCAAATTTTCGATGTCTCCAGACGAGAGCACATTTTCAGTTGTGAAAATTCTCGGCTGCTCGTCGCTCCCCACTTCAAAACCAGCAACGCGCTGGTTTTGGCTCTTGGGGGCGTAGCTTAATAAAGGAAGCGCCACGTTAAAATCTCCGTTATCTCAAATTTCAGAAATAGTTGACACCGTGAGCTGCCAGCAAAACGGATACAACTAACCAACATACAGATTAGGGGATTCCCGCAATCTAAATCTGATTTTCCTGAATTTTTGCAACAATCTGTAACATTTGTTGACTGTTGTCAGTGGGCAGTTGGCAGTGGGCAGTTGGCAGATTTTAGTCAACCGTAAACAGTCAACCGTAAACAGTCAACCGTTCACAGTCAAATAAATTACCAACCCAGAGCCGAATAAAACTCGCTGCCGGCCACTTGATCTCCTGCTGCTTCTGATGTTGCATCCGAGTCTGGTTGCACCCGAATTTCGGTACAAAAAGTCGATGTGCTGAAACCGCCAAAGCGCTTTACGGTACTCGTCCGCATCCGCACGTTCGGATTAGCAAACCAGAAACGCTCGATCGAACTCATCGTCTCGTATTCCGTAATCAGCAGCAGCCCATCCTCATCATCCATCTCAAAACGGCCAGCCACCGGCACAATTTCCGCATAGCCCCGTTCGCGTAACATCAAGCCCTGTCGGGGATTTTCAGGATCGGGGACGATCGCGAACACCGTAGACCCTTTATGATTCTCATCATCCTTATCCCACGCCATCGAGCCGTGCCAGGTCACAAAAGCCCCCCCAGCAGCCCGGCTCGGATCGACTTCGTGCATCTTGCAAATCTCGGCGACTCTCGCGTCATCCGCACCCAGCGCCGTTACCTGAATATTTGAATCCCCAATCTCCGCTTGACGGAAAGCGAGGTGGTGAGTGCTGCGCTGAGAACGCCACTCCCCAGCACTGCTTTGAAAAAACTCCATTGCATCCATACGAACTAGCTCCTTTGGCTTATGCTTCCCGGTGTTGACGCCTTTTTATGATAGAGCTCCCCCCACTTAGATGTACTTTTGCTACACAAATTAGTCTCAAAATGTCTACTTTGGACATATTGTCAAGCGAATGTTATGATAGTTTACAATGTAGGAGACACAACAAATCCTGCGAAACGTCATTCCGATCAATTTCGCATCAATCTCAGCAAACTGGAGGAGCGATTTATGGATATGCCTACAACCAGCCTCAGCATGGAACAGCAGTTCAAACTTCAAGTGCTGCGCGAAGAAGTCAAAAGGTTAAGCCAAGACCAAGCTCAGGAATACTTGCTCGAAGTTATGCGGCAAAACATGGTCAAAGAAAACCTGTTAAAGCATTGGATGAAGAATATGTGAACTCTTCGAGCATTTCTTCACAAAAATCAGCGGCTTGTATCTGCAAAAAGTACGATCGAGCTTTTAATCATAAAATCCAGAATCCCGCTTCCTCCAAGAAAGCGGGATTCTAAATTGACAAAAGTTTTACGCAGTTTTTTTTGTCGTTACAATACTCAGCAAATTAAATTCTTTTCATCCCTTAAAGAGGGACGAGAGTTTGTGTAGCCCGATTGTTTCAACTTGTCGGGGAATCAACCAAAACGGCCACTCACATAATCTAAAGTAGACTCTTCCTTCGGACTTTGGAAAATTACCTCAGTCTTGTCACACTCCACAAGATAGCCAAACCGCTTCCCATCGTCAGAAAGTTTAGCATTGAAAAAAGCAGTTAGGTCAGAAACCCGAGAAGCCTGCTGCATATTGTGAGTAACGATCACAATCGTATACTTCTCCTTGAGTTCCCGCATCAACTCCTCAATCTTAATCGTAGAAATCGGGTCAAGAGAAGCGCAAGGTTCATCCATTAACACTACATCAGGATTAATCGCGATCGCCCTAGCAATACACAAACGCTGCTGCTGGCCACCCGAAAGAGAAAAACCGCTTTGCTTTAACTTATCCTTCACCTCATCCCACAAATAAGCTTGGCTGAGCGATTTTTCCACCAGCTCATCCATATCCCCCTTATAATTGTTCACCCTCGCACCGTAAGCAATATTGTCATAAATCGACTTCGGGAAAGGATTCGGCTTTTGAAACACCATCCCAATCTTGCGGCGCACCGCCACAGCATCAATATCAGGATCGTAAAGATTTTGACCGTGGTAATCAATTCTACCCTCTAAACGAAAACCGCTAACTAAATCATTGAGACGGTTAAAACATCGCAAAATTGTACTTTTACCGCAGCCAGACGGCCCAATCAAGGCAGTAATGCGATTTTTAGGAATCTCCATTGAAACATTTTTAACCGCGTGAAAAGCGCCGTAAAAAATATTGATATTCTCTGTCCGTAAAACTGTTTCCGTTTGCTTGTCTAAATCCATCATCATACAGGTAAGTATCCAATCGAAATTTACAAAATAAGGAGAAGATGAGAGTGAGAAAGTTGGAGATGGGGAAAATGTTCCTTCTTCCTTCTTTTTACCCATTCGCCAAGTTGAAAAATCTTCTTCCTTCAATAAACTTTTTGGCGAGTAGCCCAGCGAGAAAGAATACTCGTCAGCAAAACCATAATCACCAAAATCAAAGATGCCGCCCAGGCTAATTCTTTCTGTGCCTTAAAAGGAACCGTTGCAAAGTTGTACACCAAAACCGAAAGACTCGGAGTTGGCTTATCAAATCCTGCCGGCCAAAAAGGCGAATTGAGCGCCGTGAAAATCAAAGGAGCAGTTTCTCCAGCAGCGCGAGCAATTGCCAGAGTCACACCCGTTAAAATAGCCGGAATTGCCGCAGGCAAAACGACCTGCAAAACCGTTTGATAATTAGAAGCACCCACACCAACCGACGCCCATCTAATATCTTGTGGGACGATTTGTAGAGCTTCGTCAGTAGTCCGCACAATCGTGGGCAACATCAGCACAGCCAGCGCCGCACCCCCTGCAATTGCCGAAAAACCTCCCATATTTACCACGAACAAACCGTAGGCAAATACCCCGGCAATAATCGAAGGAACGCCGCTGAGGACATTAGTAGCAAAACGTACCCAGCGAGCTACTTGACCGCTGCTGAACTCCGACAAATAAACGGCGGCCAATACACCAAAAGGAACAGCAATTAAAGAAGCAATTCCCACCGTCATCAATGTACCGAGAATTGCATTAGCAATACCCCCTCCCGATAGTCCGGGCGGCGGTGGCAGCTTGGTAAACAAGTCTAAATTCAGGCGATTAAAACCTTGTACGGTGACGTAGGAAAGCACTGCAAACAAAGGCAGCAGAGTGATGGCCAGACTAGCTCCAGCCAGTAGAGTCATCCCCAGACTAAACAGCGCTTGCGGGCTGTTTTTAACCTTCTTTAAACTGCCTGTTTTTGATACCAAAGGATTCTCATCGGAGACGCTATTTGACATAAACTAAAAATATGTAGGAAATGGCGGCAAACTTCTAGTTGTACTTCGCTCTTACTTGAGAAACAATCCACTCTGCCAAAATATTAACAATCAGTGTCATAATAAACAGAATAAGCCCAGTGTACATCAGAGCTGCTATTTGCAACCCGGAGGCTTCCGCAAACTGATTTGCCATCAGAGAAGCAATAGTATTTGCCGGAGCTAGCACAGAAAGACTTAACTGATTGGAATTACCAATTAACAGAGTTGCAGCCATTGTTTCTCCCATGGCGCGACCGAGCCCAAGCATAATTCCGCCGACAATGCCGGAAAAAGCCGCCGGTACGAGCACTCTAAAAATTGTTGTCCAGCGAGTAGCTCCTAAACCTAGAGATGCTTGCCGCAAGTCGGGCGGGAGACTTGCCAATGAGTCGCGGGAGATAGCAGTAATAATGGGCAAAGTCATGATTCCCAAAATTACTCCGGCTGGTAACATTCCCGGCCCCACTGGCGAGGTGCTAAAAATCGGCAGCCATCCGAAAGTGCCGTTGAGAAACTTGCCGAGAGTGGTAATCATGGGAATCAATACAGCAATTCCCCACAAACCGTAGACTACGCTGGGAATGGCGGCTAAAAGTTCTACTAAAAAAACCAAAGCTGTACGCACTGGTAATGGCAGAAAGTCCTCGCTCAAGAAAATGGCAGTCCCTACTCCTAATGGTACTGCAATTAGGAGCGCGATCGCCGAACTGACGATCGTCCCGTAAATCATCGGCAGCGCACCGTACTCTTCTTTAACCGGATTCCAGCTACTGCCAAACAGAAAGCCCAAACCGTACTGTTGAATGGCCGGTAAAGCCCGATAAGCAACGGTGAGCGCGATTACCAGCAAAATTACACCTACTCCTATCCCCAAAATCCGGGTCAGCCAGATAAAGCCTTGGTCTAAGGACTTTTCGGCTTGAGAGCGCGATCGGGTCTGTGATTGAGCGCTGTTATTATCTGAAATCATAGAAAAAAAACCAAATATATAGTAGCCGAAAATAGCCTGTTTCGGAAAAAGCTAGAACGAAGCAGAAAGAAAGACCATAAATAAAATCAAAGAGGGGCGGGTTTATTAATTCCCTGACTTTTCAACAAGTATTTCTGGTCAAACCCACCCCTACACAGATGCACCGATTGTTACATAGAAGAGGGGCGGATTTATTAATCCCCTGACTTTTTAACAAATATTTCTGGTAAAACCCGCCCCACAGAAATATCTCTCTTCATTCTTGCTGATTTTTACCCGCACGCGCAATGCCGAAGGGCTTTTTTCCCTCTGACAACGGACAACAATCAACAGTCAAGAGTTACTATTTGGCAACCTCAATTTTGTAATCTGGGCTGATGCCGTCCGCGGCCGCGGCTACTTTTTCTTTAACGCTTTGGGGCAGAGGAACGTAGCCCAATTCGGAACTAACTTTTTGACCTTCATTCAAGCCGTATTCAACCATTGCCTCGATAGTTTTGGCTTTGTTGGGGTCAGTAACTGTTTTGGGGACCAGCATCCAAGTGTAGGTCACTATTGGATAGGATTGAGCGCCTTCGGGGTCTTCGATAAATGCTCGCAGGTTTTCCGGCATGGGCACAGTTGCTAAAGCTTGAGAAGCTGATTCGTCGGTAGGTGCGACAAAGCTGCCTGCTTTGTTTTCCAAAGATGCAAATTTGACATTGTTGTTTTTGGCATAGCCGTATTCTATGTAGCCGAGGCTGCCTACAGTTTGCAGAATTTGGGCTGTGACGCCTTCGTTGCCTTTTGCGCCTACGCCTACGGGCCACTGTACTGTTTTGCCGTCGCCTACTGCACTTTTCCAGTCGGGGCTGATGGCACTCAGGTGTTTGGTAAAGACGGCGGTGGTACCGCTACCGTCGGAACGGTGGACGATGGTGATGGCTTGGTCTGGCAATTTAGCGGCCGGGTTGGCGGCTGCAATTCTGGGATCGTTCCAGTTGGTAATTTTACCGGCGAAGATATCTGCGTAAACATCCCGTGGCAGTTTCAGTGGTTCGGTTAAGTCTGGCAGGTTGTAGCCGATGACGATGCTGCCGGCTGTCATGGGCAGCAAGATCACGCCTTTGTCGGCTGGAACCTTGGCGATTTCGTCGTCTTTCATGCCGGTGTCGCTGGCCCCAAAGTCTACTGTGCCTTTGGTAAATTGTTCGACTCCGGCGCCGCTGCCTACTGATTGATAGTTAATTTGTACTTTGGGGTTGATTTTGTTGAAGTCTTGAAACCAACGCTGGTACAGAGGGGCGGGGAATGAGGCGCCGGCTGCGGTGATGGCTACGTCTGAGGCTAGAGCGAGTTTGGTGTTTTCCGCTGTGCCGGTGGCTGCAACGGGAGATGCGCCGGGGGATGCTGCGGTGTCGCCGGGGCTGGGGCTGCTGCTTGTGGTTGTGCTGCCACCGCCGCAAGCTGCTAAACTCAGGGCGATCGCCATAGCGGAAATTGCAGTAGTCAGACGGTTTGAATTAATCAAGTTGAGACGAAAAAGCATAGGTATAAAAAATCTGCGATCGTTATATGGGTGTCCCGCATCAGCATAGCGCGCAAAAGTAAAGGTTAGGTTAAGAATCTTTACACTTTATGGCAATTTAATATTAATTAATATTATTAATGTTATATATGAGCTTGACAAGTGTCAATATATAAGGTATATAGCAGAGACCGAGCTACGGAAACAAGCAGTCGATCGCCCGATCGCGAAAAATTCCTCATTAAATTATCACAAGATCGAGGCTTGAGAGCCAGAAAACCATACAATGGTGGTTATTTTGAGAGTAGTGCTAGTATTAAGAATTTAAAACCTGCGGGCATTGAAGCTTGCCTCTGACAAATGCCTTCTGCCTTATACCTTCTGACGAATGCCGTTTGATGATAATGCCTGCTCCTATTGAATTAATCTGGGCTGTTATTGGTTTGCTCCTGACGATAGGAGGCACTTTTTTGCCTGCATCTGTCACAATTCCGATTGGGTTGTGGGACGATCGAGGACTTCAGGCGTACTCTTTAGGTGTTACCTATCAAATTGGAGCCGTTTTGCTAGTAGGCTGCATGGGGGGTAAAAATGCTGCGGCTCTCTCGCAAATTGCTTATTTGGCATTAGGATTAACTTTGTGGCCAGTTTTTTCTCAAGGCGGCGGCATCGGCTATCTCAAAGAAGCGAGTTTTGGGTATTTGCTGGGTTTTGTGCCTGGTGCTTGGGTGTGCGGTTGGGTAGCTTTTAAGGTGGCTTCGCGGCTGGAATCTATGGCTTTTAGCTGTTTATGCGGTTTGTTCACTGTTCACGCGATCGGCTTAATTTATCTAATTTTTACTTACTGGCTACCTCCGGCAAAAACAACACCTTTATTCGATGAGATTCTTAAATATTCGGTTTATCCCCTGCCGGGACAATTGGCGGTAGTTTGTGCGATCGCAGTCCTGTCATTTACTTTACGCCGCTTGATGTTTTATTAATTAATTGGGGAATTGGGAATTGGGAATTGGGAATTGGTAATCGGTAATCGGGGATTGGTAGTTGTGTCAAATAAGGTTATACTATCATTGCCCAGCGGGAGAGTCATCTCGCTGCGGCTGGGGTTGCTTTGCTGCACTGCATTCTGCTGACAATAACCAGCGAAATTTGAGTAAATTATCCCATGCCCGATGCCCCCTTTTCTATTGCTTAATCCATGCGTTTTAAAAGAAATCCCTTGTTCTGGATTGCTGCTGCTATCAGTTTAGTTTTAGACCACCTGACTAAGTTTTGGGTGGTACAAAATTTTGACTTGACGGTTCCTCCGCAGACACAGCCGCTGTTACCCGGAGTGTTTCACTTCACTTATGTTGTTAATACCGGTGCGGCTTTTAGTCTGTTCAGCAATGGCGGGGCGATTTGGTTGCGCTGGCTGTCTTTGGGCGTTAGTGTGGGATTGATTGTGCTGGCTTGGTTCGGGCCGCGAATTAACCGCTGGGAACAAGCTGGCTACGGTTTGATTTTAGGTGGAGCACTGGGGAACGGGATCGATCGATTTGTTTCGGGCCATGTTGTAGATTTTATCGATTTTCGGCTGATTCGGTTCCCCGTCTTTAATCTAGCTGATGTGTTTATTAATGCTGGGATTATCTGTTTGCTGATTGCAACTTTTCACAGTGCACCACCTACTCCGACTACTCCGAGAACTCAGGACGATCGCGATTCTATTTAAGAGTAACTTTTAAGAAGTCAATCAATTTTAGATTTTAGATTTTAGATTTTAGATTAACCCATCCATGGGCTGTACCGTTCTCAGGTTTATCGGGTGCGGAGCTTTTTTTTGCTTATCCACTAACAAAGCTAGGGGCATCGCCACCAATTGCTTTCCGTCATTTGTCCGTTGTCTGCTGTCAAAAGGTATAGGTATCAACTTAAAGTTAGAGTCATTTATGAGCTATAATTAAATTTTTTAGTGCTAAGGCTAAACTTGCCCGTGATCACAAGCAATTTGGTCACAAACTCCCGGGTTTATCCGTGGGATAAATTCCCAAATTTAAAATTTAAAATCTAAAATCTAAAATCTAAAATCGGATGACTCCTAATCCATTTGCTCAAGAACGCTTACTATTTGTCCCAGCAACCCCCGATGCTGATGCTATCCCGACTATTTTTGCTTTTCCCAACGAGTACACGGTGGGTATTACCAGTCTCGGCTATCAGATAGTGTGGGCCACTTTGGCTGTGCGATCGGATATTGAAGTGGGCCGTTTATTTACTGATATCAGCGAACCACTTCCCCGAAATCCAGAATTACTGGGATTTTCGCTTTCTTGGGAACTAGACTATGTAAATATTCTAAATTTATTGGAATCTCTCGAAATTCCGATTTGGGCGTCAAAACGAACTGATAATCATCCGATAGTATTCGGGGGCGGCCCGGTTTTTACTGCGAATCCAGAACCTTTTGCCGATTTTTTTGATGTGATTTTGCTGGGAGATGGCGAACATCTCATTGACAATTTTATTGATGCTTATAAACAAGTCCGTACCGCCGACAGACCAACTAAATTGCGGCATTTAGCCCAAGTTCCGGGAGTTTACGTCCCCAGTTTGTACGAAGTAACTTATCTGGATGCGACTGAGGGGATTAAATCGATTCAGCCTGTCGATTCAGAAATTCCCAGTATGGTTGAAAAACAGACGTACCGCGGCAATACTTTATCTGCTTCCACTGTGGTGACAGAAAAAGCGGCTTGGGAAAATATTTACATGGTGGAAGTGGTTCGGAGTTGTCCAGAAATGTGCCGTTTTTGTTTGGCAAGTTATCTGACTTTGCCGTTTAGAACTGCGAGTTTGGAGGATTCGTTAATTCCGGCGATCGATCGCGGTTTAGCTGTGACTAATCGTTTGGGTTTGTTGGGTGCTTCGGTCACTCAGCACCCCGAATTTGAAGCGTTGCTGGATCATTTGAATCATCCGAAATACGACGGCGTGCGGCTGAGTCTTTCTTCGGTAAGGACGAATACGGTGACAGTTAAATTGGCAGAAATATTGACCAACAGAGACAGCAAATCTGTGACTATTGCGGTGGAAACTGGGAGCGATCGCCTCCGCAAAATCGTTAACAAAAAACTCACCAATGACGAAATTATTCAAGCTGCTATCAATGCTAAAGCTGGTGGCTTAAAGGGAATTAAACTTTACGGGATGGCGGGAATTCCCGGCGAAGAAATGGAGGATTTAGAGGAGACGGTGGCGATGATGCGGGCGATTAGAAAAGCTGTTCCCGGTTTGCGGTTGACTCTGGGATGCAGCACTTTTGTTCCGAAATCTCACACTCCTTTTCAGTGGTTTGGAGTGAATAAAGATGCGGAGAAGAGGCTGAAGTTTTTAGATAAAGAATTGCGTAAGTTAGGTTTAGAATTTAGACCTGAAAGCTATAACTGGTCGGTAATTCAGGGTTTGTTGTCAAAGGGCGATCGGCGGTTGTCTCGGCTGTTAGAATTAGTGCGGCATTACGGCGATACTTTGGGGAGTTATAGGCGGGCGTTTAAGGAGTTGCGGGGACAGTTGCCGGAGATGGATTTTTATGTTTTTCAAGAGTGGGAATTGGATCGGGTTTTGCCTTGGAGTCATTTAAAAGGGCCACTACCGGAGGCGACTTTGAAGAAGCATTTGGCTGAGGCGACGAGTCATTTTAGGACGAAGGATTTGCAGTTGACGAGTTAAGAAATAGCGGATGCGAAAGATTGAAACTAACAGTTGCTGTTTGTACTGATACAGAGGATAATACTGCAAATGCTGAAACGCGATCGCACTTAACTGTCTAGCGCAACGATACTATGCCCCATTTTAACTACTCGTCGCTGATTAATGCCACCGTTGAAGTAGTCTGGAACTTTCACGAAAAACCGGATATTCTGCAACTTTTGACTCCGCCTTGGCAACCGGTTCAAGATAAGATGAGGAGCGACATACTATAATACAATTATGCCTGAAGTCCAACCGAAAGAAATTCAGCGTTATACTACGCCAGACAACAGAGTGCCTTTCGAGGAATGGTTTAATGTTCTCCGAGATGGCAAAGCTAAAGCTAGAATTAGGTTGAGATTAGACAGAGTTCAACTCGGCAATCTCGGAGATTATCGATTTGTTGGAGAAGGAGTCTATGAATTAAAAATAGATTATGGCCCTGGATACCGAATCTATTTCGGACAAGTCGGCACAACTATTATCCTGCTTTTAATAGGCGGGGATAAAAGCACTCAAGACCGAGACATACAGCAAGCTATCAAATACTGGACTGATTACAGGAGTGAAGATAATGCCTAAAAGTTTACCTTACCATCCCTTTTTAATAGAATCTCTCAAAAAGCCAATAGATTCTGCGATGTATCTAGAGGCTTTTTTTGAAGAAGAAAACCCGGAAACCGAACTGCTAAAAGTGGTACTTAGCAATGTAGCAGAAGCTCTTGGCAAACAGCAGATGTCTCCCGAACAATATGAATTGCAATTAAAAAAACTGGATGAATTGCTATCGCAGCAAGGAAATGATGCGATTTACAATCTGGGCACTTGGCTGAATGCTTTGGGATTGAAACTAACTGTTGCTGTTTGTACGGATACAGAGGATAATACTGCAAATGCTGAAACGCGATCGGAAATAACTGTTTAACTTAATCTAGAAAATGCCTAATTTTCGATATTCATCCCTAATTAATTCGAGCGTGGAAACAGTCTGGAACTTTCACGAAATGCCGGACATTCTGCAACTTTTGACTCCGCCTTGGCAACCGGTGAAAATCATTCGCCGCGAAGGGGGACTCGATGTGGGTGCTGTATCAGAATTTCGCCTGTTATTGGGGCCGATTCCTGTAAAATGGGTGGCGACTCACACTCAGTGCGAACAATATCGCTTGTTTGTTGATGAACAAACTGAGGGGCCGATGGCACGTTGGACTCACCGACACGAGTTTACCTCAGAAAATGGCAAGACTAGATTGACAGATGCGATCGCATTTTCGATACCGGGCGGCCCGATTGTCGATTTGTTGTTAGGTTGGTGGGTGGAAATGCGATTAACAGATATGTTTCGCTACCGCCACGAAGTCACAAAAAGAGAGTGCGAGAAAGATGCAAACAACGGCTGAATATTACTGTGCTTTCTGCGGCGAACCGAGTACAACTTTTATTGATATCAGCGGTGGTATGGAACAATCTTATATCGAAGATTGTCAGGTTTGCTGTCGCCCCAATGTTCTGTATGTCAGAATAGACGAAGATACCCTGGATATTGAAATAGATACTGACTATCAAGAATAAGTGACTATAAAAATGTAGGAATTGCCTTTGAGTCTGACTTGGTAGAATTCATAAATCTTGAAGCTGCTGCTTCTACGAAAGCCTGAAAAATTCGAGAGTTGAATGAACAGTTTGGGGACATTTCGGGGTGCCATTGAATTGCTATCATCCAAGGGTGATAGCAGTGTTCCATTGCTTCTACCAAAGTGTCAGGTGCATTCGCTACTATTTGCCAATCGGATGTTACTTTCCTCACTGCTTGATGATGCCAGGAAACAACGGTTGTTGAAGTTTTTCCCATAATTTTTGCTAGCCGACTGGTTGGCTCAATTTCAATGGTATGCTCGATCGCACGCGGGGGAATTCCCGATCCGTGATTAACCTCATTTCCGTAAGCATCCGGTACGTGAATCACCAAACTGCCACCGCTGGCTACGTTCAACATTTGCATTCCCCGGCAAATCCCCAACACAGGTATGTCAGCCTTCAAAGCTAGCTTTGCTAAGCTTAATTCAAAATTGTCGCGTTCTGCATTAACTGAGTAAACTGTGTGATCGACATAACCGCCATAAAGTTCTGGGTTGATATCTCCGCCCCCGGACAAAATCAAACCATCTACTGCATCAAAAATACTAGCCGGATCTAATTGATTGGGCGGCAGTAAAATCGGAATGCCACCAGCAGCCTGAACTGCATCAATATAAGTTCCATTTAAGCGATATTCGCCTGCTGGAC
This sequence comes from Microcoleus sp. S36b_A4, assembly GCF_036700645.1. Classification (NCBI taxonomy): domain Bacteria; kingdom Bacillati; phylum Cyanobacteriota; class Cyanophyceae; order Oscillatoriales; family Microcoleaceae; genus Microcoleus; species Microcoleus sp. S36b_A4. Next base: position 20,617 of record NZ_JAUBPI010000096.1, read on the forward strand.
AGCGGTTGTATGTTGTGATACCAACAATCGGAAATTTTTTCATTTGCTAGAGACTGGGAGATAATTATTTACATTAATACTCAGATTTGGCACTATTTGTAATCAGTGTTTCATGTGCGGGCTAGAAGCCAACGCCACAATAAAACTTACTTACTTATTGTGAAACAGGAATCTTGCCTGTTTCTTGTCTGATTACTTGTGATGGATTCCTACATTAAACTGAAAATTACCAGCACTGCTGTCTAATTTGTAACAGTTTTAGTATTAGTTTCCGGCAGCGGTTTGCGCGTACACAGATAAGCCAACGGCCCGAACAGCGGTACTAATGTTACTGCCCAAAATGCTGTAGAGTTTTGCATTTCTCGGCGCGCCATATCGTCTCCTAATAAGGCAGGAAATAGTAGGCAAAGCATACAAAAATCTAAACTCATTACATGGATAAAGCGGCTAGTCTGCCACTGCTGAATAAAATCAGACCAATCGCCGTTTGTCAAGCCAAAGGCAACTAAACCACCCGCAGCTAATGTTAAGAAAATTCCAGTAAAACGGGAGTCTAATATCTTTAAAAAGATATTTTTATGACCGGGAAATTCAGGATTCGGTTCGCGCAGGGCTAAATAAGGCAGCAAGGCAACGGCGCCGACGCCAAAGGATAAAGTGGCAAATAGCCATGCAGGTATTTTCTGCCCCCTGCCGTCAGCAAATAAGACGCAACTGTAGATGAGCGGCCAGACTCCCATGAGGTTGAATAACGCTACAATTAAAGGGTTGATGTCTGCTATTTTGCCTGTGGAAATATTGGTAATTAGTGTGATGGTTTTTTCTGGACTGTCGGGTGGTGCAAATACAAAGGCGTAGGTGATAAATGCAATCCAAAGCAGCCCAAATCCAATTTTCCTGAACATAGTTAGTTTTCTTTACTTCTGATATTACTATAACAATCTTAAAGCGTTTTTGAATAACACTTTTTTATTAACCGCAGAGGACGCAGAGGAAGAGAGGAGAATATCTGAATGTCTTGCTATTTGGTATCGCCTGTTTTGGGCAGATTGCTAAATTGTTGCATAAATTGGCGATCGATCCAATCTTTCCAATACCACAACACCCATGATTCCCACATGAAATTGCCGCGAGATGCGATCGCCCTTTTATTCCCAGTACCAATTAACCCTAAGTATTGTTCCTGCGGTGCAAAGGGTTTCAGCGGTTTTTCCAATAAAAACTGCTGCAAGTTTTCAAACAGCGGTTTGCCCTGACGCACGGCAAACACGCCTGCTTTGGGACGCGGATAATTAACCATCGCTGCGATATCTCCAGCCGCAAATACGTTGGGGTGAGAGACTGATTGTAGGCAATCGTTGACTTCCATAAAGCCGTTTGAGTCGGCTGCTAAACCGGATTCTCTTATCCAATTGGCTGCCGATGCTTGTGTCACCCAAAAAATGATCTCACACTCTAATTCTAAACCTGATTTACAGGAAATTTGGTAATTGGTAGGGAATTGAGGATTGGTTTCCCTGTCAATCTTTTTTACAGCACAGACTTTTTCCTTTAAATGCAATTGAATGCCGCGACTGATGAGAATTTCTTGAAGGCGTCGGCGCACCCGCTGATTGTGTCCCTGCATCAATTCAGCACCGCTGTGAAACAAATGTATTTCTAGTTCTTCTTCTTTTTTCCCCCTTCCCTCTTCCCTGAATCCCCATCCGTTAAATCCGTTAAATCCGTTACACAATCCGTTGCCGAACCCCTCTTCCTTCCCCAATCGAGATTGTATATTTAATGCTAATTCTACGCCACCTGCACCGCCCCCTACAATGGCGATCCGCAGCGGTTTTTGGAGAGAGTTTTGCCTTTCTGAAATTAACTGATTCCAGCTAGCTAAAAACTCCGGTACGGGTTTAGCTGCAATTGCATATTCAGCAGCACCCGGTACAGATAAAGCCGCAGGAGTGCTGCCGATATCCACCGAAAGCACATCAAAATTAACCGGAGGGTGAATTTGACAAATAACTAAATTTTTGTTAAGGTCGATCGCTATCGCCCGATCGATTAATATTTGACATCCGGCAAATTCCGCGAGTGATCGCAAATCGATGTGACATTCATCATAATCGTAAAACCCGGCAACGTGTCCCGGCAGCATTCCCGAATAAGGCGCGTGCAGCACGTCGCTAATCAAAGTTAAACGCACTCCCGGCAGCGGTTTGATACCGAACATTTTTAATACGATAGCATGACTGTGACCGCCACCAATTAACACTAAATCTTTCACAATTACAGATGTTCGATCGAAATATTCCAGCACCGATATTGTACAGCACTCGCACTCATTGGGCAGCACAGTCCGGTAAGGAGAGCTGGCAGTGCGTAATTAATGATTTCCCAGCAGTTAGACAGAATGCTGTCACTTACCCTCTGTCTCAGAGATTATACGGAGTTCAGTTGCGATCGCATAACATCAATTCACCCATTTCAGTTAACCGATTCCACATTCAGCGCCAATGGCTGTAGACTGTAGAGCGAGCAAATTTTATCACCAAATTATGTCGGGGTGTGTTTCAATAGCTAACTCACCATTCAAAACTATGACATTACGCATCATTCCGCGCAGTTGGCAGCGATCGATTAAAACTCTTTTCCCGCTTCTGTTTGCCCTCTCATTCATTATAGTATTGCTGGCGAACAATTTCATTCCGGCGATCGCCCAGCAACCCCGCCAGGAAATTCGCGGCGTTTGGATGACGACAAACGACAAAGACATCCTCAGAGATCGTCGCAAACTAGGAGATGCTGTCAGCAAACTAAAACGGTTAAATTTCAACACAATCTATCCCGTTGTCTGGAATTCTGGCTATGCAATGTATCCCAGCAATGTAGCGCAGCAAAGAGATATTCAACCCTTTGTTTACAGAGGGTTAGAGGGACAAGATATGATCGCAGATTTAATCGCTCAATCTCACCGCCAAGGCCTGCTAGTAATTCCTTGGTTTGAGTTTGGTTTCATGGCTCCTCCCACCTCAGAATTAGCCTTAAATCATCCCGATTGGCTGACACAAAAACAGGACGGCAGCCAAACATCAAACGGCGCGGGTGGCGAAGTAGTTTGGCTCAATCCCTTTCATCCAGAAGTTCAGCAATTCATTACTGAACTCGTACTAGAAATCACCACTCAATACAACGCCGACGGCATTCAATTTGACGACCACATGAGTTTGCCGTCGGAATTTGGATACGATGAGTACACAGTTGCTTTGTATACCAAAGAAACAAAAAAGGCTCCGCCAAAAGATTTTCAAAATCCAGCATGGGTGCAGTGGCGAGCCAATAAAATCACCGCTTTTATGTCGCAGCTAAATCAAGCCGTCAAAGCAGTCAAGCCCAATGCAATTTTCTCAATTTCTCCCAATTACTACGAGTTTGCTTACAAACATCATCTACAAGATTGGCTGACTTGGGTGCGCTTGGATATTGCCGACGAGCTAATCGTGCAAGTGTACCGTCCCAATTTAGAATCATTTGTGGGCAAGATTAACCGTCCAGAAATGCAAGAAGCACAGCAAAAGATTCCCACCGGAGTTGGGATTATGACAGGTTTGAGAAATAACCCAGTACCGATTCAGCAAATTAAATCTCAGGTGCAAGCAGTCCAAGAATACGGCTTAGGCGCCGCTTTCTTCTACTACGAAAGCTTGTGGGAATATGCGCCCGAACCCATCGCCCATCGACTGTCTCAATTTAGTGCTTTCTTCCCGTCTTCTGCATTCCGAACAGCGCTACAAATACCCAGACGCGCGGCTACTTTCCCTCCGCCGCCACCACCAAAACCAGATCCGAAAACTAAGCCAGAGCAACCTACCAAAAACAGCACACCTTCACCCTCGCCAACCACGTAAAAGAATTAACAAGTCATCAGTCATTGGTAATTTTGTAGGGTGTGCCATTAGTCCGACAGTCCGACAGCATTGGTGACAAGTTAAGGAAAAAGGGAAATTGTCAAGGGTAGTATTTGCATGGGTCTGGGATCGTGGGAAACTT